>NZ_SLKM01000049.1:0-3777 GCF_007134575.1 Natronospira sp. | reverse complement strand
GTGACTTGAGGCTGTCCTGGGCACGGCGGACCGCCTCGGAGAACCCGGCGCCTTCGCGCACCAGCAGGTCGGGCAGGCCGTCGCGCATGCGCACAAACGGGATGTGCGCCAAGGTGATCTCGGCGTTGTCGGTGTGGATCGGCCGCTGGTCGCGGGTGTACAGCACCTGCGGCCGCCGCGGCGGATAGAAGAACTGGTAGTGCCCTTCGAACGGGGCGGACACCAGCACGTGCGAGAGCTCGTCCTGCTCGCGCCCGAACAGCGACAGGGCGTAGCCGAGATAGTAGCCCATGGTCTTGCGTCCGCCCGCGATGGAGGCATGCAGGCGCTGCTGCGGGTCGACGGTCAGGCGGCGCACGAGGTCCACGATGAGGTCGGCGGCGGCTTCGTTGTGTGACGGGTCGCGGATGTCGTCCAGCGGCCGGCCTTCTTGATCGCGAACCACGTGGATGGTGTCGGCGCCGAATGCGATGCGTCCCGGGTCCAGGTCGTAATCCGCGCACAGGCGATAGAAATGACCCTCGGAGGGGTCGAGCAGGGTCAGGCGGGCCCGCTCGGCCCCTTCGCTGGTCGTGACCACGTGGATGGCGTCGGGCACGAAGGCTGGCTGGCGCTGCACGGCCAGCCCGTACAGGGTCTCGGTGATCACCTGGGGTGCGAGCCCGGCGACGCACAGCAGTACATTGCGAGTGGGTGGGGATGGTCTGTGGTTGTCCATGACCAGACGGTTTCCATTGGTTGAATCGGAAAGGGTGTCGTTGCTCGGGTGTTTCCGGGGTCGCCCATTCTGGCTGACGACAGGCCGGGACCGAGCCGCTTCGTCCGGCGCGCAGCCGTGTTCTGACGGGCGGGCGGCCCCAGCGCCGAGCGTGATGATCGCACCTGCCGGCCGAGGCGTTCACCCCGACAAGCTTGTCGGTCGCCCCATCTGGAGGGGTGGCCGGTACAGTCTGCCGGACACAACGGACACCAGCAGGAGCAACCCGTGGACCATTCCAACGACAATGTACCGCGCACCTTCATCGCGGCCCTCCATCGTGTGCTGACCTTCCGGCCCAGCCATCCCCTGCATCGGGCGGTGCTGCTGGCGGTCGGGGGGCTGATGGCCTGGGCGGTCGTGGTGGACGGTGGGGATGCCCCGGGGCTGTCTCTCGCGGTTGGCCTCTGGTCCCTCTGGACCTCGATGGCGATGAACCCGGATGCGGCCTGGCGACGCGATGTGGACGTCTGGGCCCATTTCCTGGTCCCGGCGTTCTATCAGGTCCTGGCGGCGGGCGTGCTGGCCATCGGCGTCCTGCACGCGCTGGTCTGGGGCTGGCCCGTCGGGTTTTGACCTCGTACACCCGCAGCGTGTAGCGGCCCTGGCCGAGCAGGTTCGACTCGACCAGCGATTCGTTTACCCATGGCTCCCGGTCTTGTTGCGTGGTTCCGTGCTGGCTCCGCCCGTGGGGTTGGACGCGTTGCCCTGTTGGGTATTGCAAAGGGGCGGAATGTGAGAGGGTGAGCGCGAAAAATGCAGGGTCGATCACGCCCGGCTCACTGGAAGGGCCTTGAACGGCGCGCCTCAAGGAGACTGATGCTATGGAAGCAACCCCCTGGATTCTCTCACTGGACCCCTGGCAATACTGGCTGATCCTGGCCGTCACCATTCTGGTGCTGGACCTGCTGTTGTTCGGCGGACTGATGTCCGGCGGTGGCGGGGTCACGCTGATCCTGGCCGGTGGCGCCTTCGGGGCGATCATCCCGGCCGCATTCGGGGCCGACATGGCGGGCCAGATTCTCGGCGGGATCGCCGGCATGATCGTGATGGGGGTGTTCGTCTTCTGGGTCGGGCGGCGCTGGGTGCGCGGGGATGACCGCAACCTGGAAGGCCAGGACGTTCGCGCCGGGCGTGAGGTCCTGCAAATCGAAGACCGCGACGGCCGCTTGGGGGTGACCCTGCTCGGCGACTTCTATCCCGTCCGCCCGGAATCGGCGGACTACGCTTTGAGCGAAGGTGAACGCGTGCGTCTCATTCGTTTCGAGGGCATCACGGCGATCGTGAGCCCGCAAGTGCACAGCCACGCATAACCGCAAAGGAAGGCGACAATGGAAGGACTTGTAATGTTTCTCGTGCTGGCCGTTCTGGTCGGCGTATTCCTCAGCATGGGGATCACCATGATCCCGCAGCGCCGGGCGATGGTGATCGAGCGCCTGGGCAAGTTTCACCGAGTGCTGAACCCGGGCCTGAACCTGATCATCCCGTTCATCGATCAGCCGCGGCCGATCACCATCCTCCAGTTCAAGGGGACGGATAAGCTCGTGCGCACCGAGACCAAGATCGACATGCGCGAGATCCTGCTCGACTTCCCGCAGCAGGCGGTGGTCACCAGGGACAACGTCGGTGTGACGATTGATGGGGTGATCTACTACCAGATCATGGACCCCCAATCGGCCGTGTATGGCGCCGAGAACCTGGTGCTGGCCATTCAGACCCTCGCTCAGACTACCCTGCGCTCCGAGATCGGCAAGATGGAGCTGGACGACATCTTCGAGAACCGCGAGACCATCAACAAGCAGATGGAGGCGGTCATGGACGAGGCCGGGCAGAAGTGGGGCCTCAAGGTGAACCGGGTCGAGATCCGCGACATCTCCATGCCGGAAGACATCGTGCAGGCGATGAACCAGCAGATGGTTGCGGAACGCACCCGCCGTGCCACTGTGCGCGAAGCCGAGGGCTACAAGGAGGCGGAAATCCGCCGTGCCGAAGGGGATCGCGACGCGGCGATCGCACGCGCCGAGGGCGACAAGCAAGAGGCGGTGCTGCGCGCCCAGGGCGAGCGCGAGGCCATCCAGCTGATCGTGGATAGCCTGAAGGAGCATCCGGAAGGCGCCAAGGCCGGGGTCAACTACCTGATCGCCCAGCGCTACATCGGCATGCTGCCGGAGCTGGCGAAGGATGGCGACCGCGTGTTCGTGCCGATGGAGGGCACCGCCTTGCTGTCGAGCCTGGGTGGCATGCGCGATCTGTTCGGGCCCGGTGCGATGGGGGCGGTGGACGCCGTTGGCGGTTCGGCCCCGGCGGCGACTGGGTCCGGTTAGAACGAACCGCCCATATCGTCCGAGAAAGCCCGTCCGGGTGCCGATCCGGGCGGGCTTTCTTGTGCCGGGTGTTCTCCCGAGCGTGGGCCGTTCGAGTGGTTGGCGTATTCCTCCCGAGTAGGTAGGCTCGCGCCGCTCCGCATGAAGCGGGGTTTCATCAACAACAATAAGGATAGCTGCAAGATGAAGAAGAAGCTCTTGTTCGTTCTCGCCTCCAGTATGGTGCTGGGCGGTTGCATGGCCACGCCGGCTCCGGTGGGTCCGGGTGCTGGTTCGGTGGTGGGGGCGATTGGCGCCATGGCCAACCGAGGCAACGCCGAACGCCAGCTGGAACAGGCTCAGCGTGAGGCCGAATTGGCCGCCCGCCAGGAAGCGGGTCAGGAAATCGATGTCGCGATCCCCGCGACCGTGGGTGATGACCCGCAGGCGCAAGCGGCGCATGCGGCGATTGCCGCCGGTGTGGACTCCATGGATGGATCGGCCGCTGCACGCAGTGGCGCAGCGATTGGGCAGCGCGGGCCTTCTGCCGCGATGGCCGGCAACCTTGGGGCCGCGGCGTCCGGGGCGAGTGCCGGGATGGCTATGGGCGCGATGGGCGCCGGTACCGGTGCGCTCTTCAACGCCATGTCGGGCGAGTCGTCGATTTCCTACGAGGACATCCAGGCTATGAACATCGGCATCCAGAAGGGCGAGGAG
>NZ_SLKM01000186.1:0-3790 GCF_007134575.1 Natronospira sp. | reverse complement strand
TGGCGAGGAATTCATCGATGGTCGCTCGGATCGGATTGAAGTCCGGGTCGTCCAGGATCTGGCGCAGGCTTGGCGGGAACACGCGGATTGCGTCCTCGATGGCCTCCATGGCCTTTTCCGGCTTTCGCTGCAGGGCGTACTGCCGGGCCAGCTCCACATGCGAGCGGCCCAGGTTGCCTGCTACCTGGACGGCGGTTCTGGCGTGTTCAAGGCCCTCGGCAAGCCGGCCCAGGCCGGAAGCTGCCCGCGCCGCCAGGATGTGGGCCGTTGCCGCCCGGCCCCGTCGGCCTTCGGCACGGTAGAGCCTGGCGGCCTTGTCGGCATGTTCTATGGCTGCCTGGAAATGCTTTTTCCGGTAGCTGCCCACATAGACCTTGGCAAGATAATAGTGGCTGGCCACATCGAGCGGCAGAATATCGATGGCCGACTTGAAGTGATGGATGGCTTCGCCAGTGAAGCCAAGCTCCATGGCTTTTCGGCCTTCTTCCCGGTGTTCGAGCGCCTGAAGGGAAATCTGGCGTCGTAGCAGGGCTTCCACGCCCATTTTCTCGACCTGGACAGTAGTCAGGTTGATGTCATGGGTTTCGGAGAACTTGTCGAAATGATCAATGTCCTGTTCATTGATGCCCCTGACGGTGGTGTCGGGACTGTCATCCCAGTCTTCTTCCCCTTCACCCGTCTGATGTGCGGCCCCCTCTTCATGAAACTCCCAGTGAGCCTTGTCGAGCCACTGAAAGATCTCATCCGCCAGCTCTTCCTCCGGGCGTGACGGATCCAGGAAGCCGACGGTGTGATTGTCCTGCAGCTCTTTCTGCCAGGCAGAAAAGACCGGGTCATCGGAGTACTGAATGTTGCCGTCGGCATAGGATGAGCCGATGAAGAAGGGCAGTACACGGCAGTTTTCCGTCTTCATCGCTTCACGGTATTCGAGCTCGGTGAAGCTGTGATCCTCGCCCGGGGCCTTGCCGCCATAGGTCTCACCGACCAGCAGGATCATGAATTCCGACCGGCGCACGGCCGAGAGGCATTCGTCCAGTGGAGGCCGGTGGCCGACCCGGCCGTCATTGAGATCAATGGCCTCGATCTGGCGGTACTTGATGGCTTCGATGCGCTCGCAAAGCAGAGCTCTCAGTCGGGAGAATTCTTCGAAGCGGGAGGCGAGAAAAACAGCAGTTCTTTGTAAGGCCATGATTGGTTTCCAGTCTTTCCTTGAGAGATCCCGAATTGAGAAATGCTAGTCAGTATCGATATTGACGCCTGTCCAGTGGTCGAGAGCGCCATATTGGAGTCTTGCCTGGTTGCTTTGGCTTGCCAGCCAGAGAACAGGCAGCTTCCTTCGGCCGGCCTGTGCCACGGTGTCCGCCGTCCCGCCTGCGCCGCGACTCGGCTGGCCATCCCAGAGGGCCAGGATCAGGTCGGCGGAATCAAGGATTCGGGACTGCAGGGCTACGAAGGGCGCGTTCGGGGAAGTGGCAGCCGTTTCATTCAGGGCTTCTATCCGGGTGGCACCGGTGTCGCGTGCGGCCTGGATCTCGTTGTCATCCAGCGTGATGGCGTGCCAGGGCATGCCCAGGTGCCGGGCGGCAGCGCCGGCGAGGAGGTCGCTGCCATCGGCCGCACCGCTTGTGAGCACAATGCTGGGGCTATGGGTTTGAATCGCGCGCAGGACCGTTTCCAGCTGGTCCTGGAGTACATTCCGGTTCTGGCTGAGCCTGGTTTGACGGTGGCCGACGAAACCCAATACGGCAGTGTTTGCGAGTCCGGGCATTGCACCCAGCGGCATCTCAGGCAAGTCGTCCCCCTTGTCCTTCCCCTTTTCCGCCTAGCTCAGTATCCAATCGGCTGAACCAGAAATCAAGCTGGTGTCAGGCCGTCATGACTGTCATTGAAAACCGAATTGGGATTGTGTTCCCCGCTCATGGGCATGTGATAGCGTTAAGCCTTTTTTCGAAGCGCGAAGGCTTTAAGGGAATGCCCCATCCGTCATCGCAAACAGATCTACCCCGCCTGGTGATTGGCTTTTATCGCCTGCGTTTTGCAGTGCATGACCGTTATGACTATCCCGGTTTTTCCGGGTCGGCCTGGCGAGGCGTGCTTGGCCATGCCCTGCGTGAGCGGCATTGTCCGCGTGGTCTGCACAGGGCCTGCGACTGTGATCCGGCCTGTGACTACGCCCGCCTGTTCGAACCACCCCTGCCGGCCGATACCCATGGATTGCCCCTGGCCGGGCTGGATCGGCTGCCATCGCCCTGGCTGCTGCATGAACTGCCTGAAGGGCCGGTGGCGCGAGGCGAGACCCTGACACTGGGGCTTTCCCTGCTGGGTACGGCCAATGCCGGTCTGCCGGCCTATGTGCAGGGGCTGGCCGAGGGTGCCGGCCGGCTGGAAATGGCAGACAACCTGAAGCTCGTGTCGGTGGCCCGCTGGCACCGGGCTGGGGGCTTGCGCGAGATTGATGCCGACCAGCCGCAAGCGGCCGGGCCCAGCGAGGCCGAGTGGCTGGATCAGGCGGGCATTCTGGGCCATGCGGGGCCCATGCGGGTCAGGCTGCTGACGCCGATGCGCCTGCGGGTGGGCGGTCGCCACCTGGGCCAGCGGGGCTTCGATCCCGGCGCTTTCTGCATGGCGGTGGTCCGGCGGGTGTCGCTGCTCGCAGCGGTGTACGGCCCGGGGCCGGTGACGGCGGATTTTCGCGCCCTGAAAGCGGCCTGCGCCGATGTCCGGCTCCATGCCCAGACCCTGCAATGGGAGGAGCGGGCCCGGCGTTCCAATCGCCAGGGTGCCCGCCATCAGCTCGGTGGGCTCAGTGGCGCCTTTGAGCTGGATAATGTTGCCCACGAACTGGTCCCCTGGCTGCTGCTCGGCCAAGCGGTGCATGTGGGCAAGGCGGTCAGCATGGGCCTGGGCCGCTTTCACCTTGAACCGGCTTCATGAACCGCTGATTGCTTCGATCCATTCCTGCATTGTCATGGGCAGAATCAGTTCTTCTGTCGCACGGGTCGTTGCGATGTAGAGGTGGGCAAGCACATGGGGTGAGGGTGCGGGATCACGGTGCCTGATTTCTGCCAGCCATTCATCACTGACCATCACACGACGAAATTCATGGTTTCTCGCCGATTCCAGGCGGCCGAGGGTGAAGCGCGGCCGCTCCCCGTCTGTGACGCGTGCCATGTCGGCCGACCAGTCAGCATAGTTATAGCCTTCCTCGAGTATGCGGTTCAGGGCCATGAAGGCCGGGTTGCTGTGATGCCTTCTCGCGAGGCTGTCCCAGGCACTGCATTCCCGGAATTCCGGATGGCGGGGCCGGATGTTTTCCCGATACAGGCCGATCAGGTCATTGCCCAGGTTATGCAGGTCGCGGTGGTTGTCCAACAATTGGGCGCCGGCACCGGCGTCGGCAAGCCGCTTGAGCCAGGCCACCATGGCCAGCCAGTCGGGCACGAGAATGGCGGATGGTTTGTCCGGGATGCTTGCTGTGCGGTAATAGCTGATCCTGGTGTGACCGAGGGTATTGCCTATGAAAGGCTCTTTCAGTCGACTCGGGTGGGCCTGAATGAGCGGATTGATGATGGCTTCCACATTCCGGCTGGAACGGACCGAGTGGGTCATTTCCCGTTGTCGAATGACATTGTCGCGCTTTAACGCCATGCCGCGGATGCGCTGGAACTCATCGCCGAGACTGATCAGTGCCTGGGGACTGTTTTCCAGCAGCTGCAGCAATGCGGGGGAAAACTCGTGTGCCTCGTCCATCAGGATATCGGTGTATTGCGGCATTACCTGCCAGCCTTGG
>NZ_SLKM01000051.1:0-14104 GCF_007134575.1 Natronospira sp. | reverse complement strand
AGAGGTTCCCTAACACAGAGAATCCGCAGAGGGCTACAGATGTTTTGGCAGACACGAAAAAGCCGGGCACTGGGCCCGGCTTTTTCGCGTTGGCTTGAGCCTGCCGATTACTCGGTGGCTTCCACCTCATCATCCTGGGGTTCGGCGCGGCCCACGAGCTGGACAATGGCCATGGGCGCATTGTCACCGTCGCGGAAACCGCACTTGAGGATGCGGGTATAACCACCGGCCCGTTCCTTGTACTCGGGGCCGATATCATTGAACAGCTTGGTCACCAGCTCACGATCACGCAGCTTGTCGAAGGCGCGGCGACGGCTGGCGACGCTGTCGTTCTTGGCGAGAGTGATCAGCGGCTCCACCACCCGGCGCAATTCCTTGGCCTTGGGCACAGTGGTCCGAATCTGTTCATGACGCAGCAGGGACGCCGCCATGTTACGGAACATGGCCTTGCGGTGGCTGCTGTTACGATTGAGTTTTCTTCCTGCCTTGCGATGACGCATGACTGCTTTCCTGACCTGTTACTGTAATGAGGCCGCGATCACGCGGAGGCCTGTTTCTTTTCCTGGAGACTGGCCGGGGGCCAACCTTCCAGCTTCATGCCGAGGGACAAACCGTGCTGAGCCAGCACGTCCTTGATCTCGGTCAGCGATTTCTTGCCCAGATTGGGCGTCTTCAGCAGCTCTACCTCGGTGCGCTGAACGAGATCACCGATGTAGTGAATGCTTTCGGCCTTGAGGCAGTTGGCGGAACGAACCGTCAGTTCCAGCTCATCAACCGGCCGCAAAAGCACCGGATCAATCTGGCTGTCTTCCTCGGCAGCCGAATCCACACTGTCTTCCAGGTCCACAAACACGGACAGCTGGTCGCTCAGGATAGTGGCCGCCCGACGGATCGCCTCTTCGGGATCAATACCGCCGTTGGTTTCCAGATCGATGATCAGTTTGTCCAGGTCGGTGCGCTGATCCACACGGGCCGCTTCGACGCTGTAACTGACCCGGCGAACAGGACTGTAAGTGGCGTCCACGAGCAGGCGCCCAACCGGGCGACTATCGTCCTCGGCTTCAGCACGCTGGGTGGCCGGCTCGTAGCCCCGGCCCCGACGCGCCTTGATCTTCATGTTCAGCTCACCACTGGCATTGACATGGGCAATGACCAGGTCCGGATTCATGATTTCCAGCTCGTGATCCGTCTGCAGATCACCGGCAGTCACAACACCCTCACCCTTCTGGCTGATGGTGAGTGTCGCTTCTTCGCGGGAATGCATGCGCATTGCGACCTGCTTGAGGTTCAGAAGAATCTCCAGCACATCTTCTTGCACACCTTCCACGGAGCTGTACTCATGAACCACACCGTCGATCTCCGCCTCGGTCACGGCGGCACCCGGCATGGAGGACAGCAGCACACGACGCAGGGCATTACCCAGCGTATGGCCAAAACCCCGCTCCAGGGGTTCGAGCACCACACGAGCCCGTGTGGCACTGATTTCTTTCACGTCGATATGACGTGGCTTCAGGAATTCACCCAAGGATGACATCTTGTCAGACCCCGCAATTACTTGGAGTAAAGCTCGACCACCAGGTTCTCATTGATATCCGGCAGGATATCGCTGCGATCGGGCGCGGATTTGAAGATGCCGGTCATCTTCTTTTCGTCCACTTCGACCCACTGCGGCAGACCGGCTTCCTTGGCCGCTTCCAGGGCGGCCTGAATGCGCAGCTGCTTGCGGGCCTTCTCGCGGACGCTGATTTCGTCGTCAGCTTTGACCTGATAGGACGGCACGTTCACGATTCCGCCATTCACCTGGATGCCCTTGTGGGACACCAGCTGACGCGCTTCAGCGCGGGTGGAAGCAAAGCCCATGCGATAGACAACATTGTCCAGGCGGGTTTCCAGAATAGTGAGCAGGTTCTCACCGGTGGAACCCTTGCGACGGGCGGCTTCCTTGTAGTACTTGCGGAACTGGCGCTCGAGGACGCCGTACATCCGGCGCAGCTTCTGCTTTTCACGCAGCTGCACACCGAAGTCGGACAGGCGTCCACGACGGTTGCCGTGCTGCCCCGGAACGGAGTCGATCTTGCACTTGGACTCCAGGGGACGCACGCCACTCTTCAGGAAAAGGTCAGTGCCTTCCCGGCGCGCCAGCTTACAGGTTGGTCCGATATATCTCGCCATTTGCTCTAACTCTCCGAGGCTGCTTTCTCCGGGCTATCACCCGGCCGCCAATTACTGGTATTCCGCGCGGGTTAGACCCGGCGCTTCTTGGGCGGACGACACCCATTATGGGGAATGGGGGTCACATCCGTGATATTGGTGATCCGGAAACCGGCGTTATTCAGGGAGCGCACGGCGGATTCACGACCCGGGCCTGGGCCCTTGACCCGAACTTCCAGATTCTTGACACCATAGTCCTGAGCGGCTTCGCCGGCACGATCCGCCGCCACCTGGGCAGCAAAAGGCGTGCTCTTACGGGAGCCGCGGAAACCGGAACCACCAGCGGTGGCCCAGGACAGGGCGTTACCCTGGCGGTCCGTGATCATCACGATGGTGTTGTTGAAGGACGCCTGAATATGGGCGATACCGTCAACAACGGTCTTTTTGACCTTCTTTCTGGTACGGGTGCCGGCTTTGGCCATCTCGTTCTACCCTATGTTTGCTCTTTACGATCAGCGAGTGATGGGACGGCGCTTACCCTTACGGGTACGCGCATTGGTCTGGGTCTGCTGCCCGCGCACGGGGAGGCCCCGGCGATGGCGGATGCCACGGTTGCAGCCCAGGTCCATCAAACGCTTGATGTTCATTGCCGTTTCGCGGCGGAGATCGCCTTCAACGACGAATTTGCCAACCAGACCACGGATAGTGTCGATCTCACCCTCGGTGAGATCCCGCACCTTGGTGTCGGGCTTGACCTTCGCCGCTTCGCAGATCTGCTGCGAACGGGTACGCCCAATCCCATAGATGCTGGTGAGTGCAATCACCACATGCTTGTGGGTCGGGATGTTGATACCTGCTATACGGGCCATTCAGCTTAACTCCTGACTCGCCTCGCGCACGGAAACGCGACAATATACCTCAGATCGCCTCGGCGATCAATTATTCGGCCTGCCTCAGCCCTGGCGCTGCTTATGGCGCGGGTCGGTGGTGCAAATCACCCGGACGGTACCGTTCCGGCGGATGATTTTGCAGTTTCGGCAGATCTTCTTGACAGAAGCTCGTACTTTCATTTCTTCAGTCTCCTGCGCTGCCGGAATCCCGGCGGACAACACGCGTTACTTTCGATCAGCGGGGCCGCCCGGCCCGGCCGTAACCCTTCAAATTGGCCTTCTTGAGCAGGCCGTCGTACTGGTGCGACATCATGTGCGCCTGCAATTGGGACATGAAGTCCATGGACACGATCACGATGATCAGCAGGGACGTACCGCCGAAATAGAAGGGCACGTTCCAGTTCATGATCAGGAACTCCGGCAGCAGACAGACGGCAGTGATGTACATCGCACCCCAGAATGTCAGTCGCGAGAGAACCGAATCCACATAATCCGCAGTCTGGCGGCCTGGGCGAATCCCCGGAATGAAGGCGCCGGAACGCTTCAGGTTGTCCGCCGTATCCCGGC
Organism: Natronospira sp.; assembly: GCF_007134575.1. Lineage (NCBI taxonomy): Bacteria > Pseudomonadati > Pseudomonadota > Gammaproteobacteria > Natronospirales > Natronospiraceae > Natronospira > Natronospira sp. The sequence goes on along the minus strand of NZ_SLKM01000051.1, from coordinate 10,496 downwards.
TGTTAAATACCAACGCGGTGTAGAAAAAGCAGAAAAAGATGATCATGCCGGCATAAAACAGCGTATAAACCGGCTCGCCAGGCTGAAGCGACTGCACCAACTGCTGCACCCAGCCCGGACCCTGATCCTGGGTCCAGCCAATCAGGGTGGACGGGAACAGGATGATTGACGAGGCGAAAATTGGCGGAATCACCCCGGCCATGTTCAACTTCAGCGGCAGATGACTGGTCTGACCGCCATACATGCGCCGGCCCTGCTGTCGCTTGGCATAGTTCACCGTAATCCGACGCTGACCACGCTCGATGAAGACCACGAAAGCCGTCACACCGAGGGCGAGGAAGAACAGGATGATGGCGAACATGGTTGCCAGCTCACCGGTTCTTACCAATTCCAGTGTGCCACCCAGTGCGGACGGCAGGCCTGCGACAATCCCTGCGAAGATGATCAGCGAGATCCCGTTGCCGATACCGCGCTCGGTGGTCTGCTCACCCAGCCACATCAGGAAGATCGTCCCGGTCACCAGAGTCACCGCACAGACAAAGGTGAACTGGGCCGCGGGGATGATCGATACTCCCTGGTTGGCCAGGGCAATCGACGCACCGATGGACTGGAAAGTCGCCAGTACGACCGTGCCGTAGCGCGTGTACTGGGTGATTTTCCTGCGACCGGACTCGCCTTCCTTCTTCAGCTCATTGAGCTTGGGAATCACCGCGGTCATCAGCTGCATGATAATGGCAGCGGAGATGTACGGCATGATGCCGAGGGCGAAGAGGCTGAAGCGCTCAAGCGCCCCCCCGGAAAACATATTGAACATTTCCAGGATGGTGCCGCGCTGGGCTTCAAACAGCCGGGACATCTCAACAGGATCGATACCGGGAACGGGGATATGTGCCCCAATCCGGAAAACCACCATCATACCCAGCACAAACAGCAGACGCTGCTTGATCTCGGTCGCGCGACCGATGCTGCCGAGATTACCTGGAACCGCGCCGCCGCCAGCCGCCATGACTTACTCCTCGATCTTTCCGCCGGCTTCTTCGATGGCCTTACGGGCCCCCTTGGTGGCCTTCAGGCCCTTGACGTTGAGCTTCTTCCCGCCCAGGTCGCCGCTTGCAATGATCTTCACGCGTTCGATGCGCGAATGAATCAAGCCGGCATCCCGCAGGGCCTTCAGGTCGATAGTCTCAGCGTCCAGGCGCGCCAGATCGTCCAGCCGCACTTCGTCAGTCACTTGAGCCAGCCGGGAGCGGAAGCCGGTCTTGGGCAGACGCCGCTGCAAGGGCATCTGACCACCCTCGAAACCGGGCTTCACGCCACCACCGGAGCGGGCCAATTGGCCCTTGTGACCCTTGCCACTGGTCTTGCCCAGACCAGAGCCGGCGCCACGGCCGAGGCGTTTGCCTTCTGGCCGGCTGCCGCTGACAGGTTTCAGTTCGTTGAGTCGCATAATCAGGCTTCCTCTACCTGGAGCAGATAAGCTACGCGGTTAATCATCCCGCGATTCTCAGGCGTATCCGCTACCGTCACCGTGTGATGCATGCGGCGCAGACCCAGTCCGCGCACGCAGGCCTGGTGGTTCTTCAGCCGGCCGTGGATGCTACGCACCAGCGTAACCTTCAGTGTGTTGTTGCCCTTATCAGCCATCGGTCTCAACCCGTGATTTCTTCGACGGACTTGCCACGCTTGGCTGCCACCCGCTCGGGGGACTCGGCCTGCGTGAGCGCGTTCATGGTTGCCCGCACCACGTTAATGGGATTGCGGGAACCGTAACTCTTGGCCAGCACGTTCTTGACGCCCGCCACTTCACATACGGCACGCATGGCGCCACCGGCAATCACGCCGGTACCGTCGGAGGCCGGCTGCATGAGCACCCGAGTCGCGCCGTGGTTGGCACGCAGGGGATATTGCAGGGTGCCTTCCTTCAGGTGCACCTTCTTCATATCCTTGCGGGCTTTTTCCATGGCCTTCTGAATGGCCAGGGGCACTTCCCGGGCCTTGCCATATCCGAAGCCCACTTTGCCGTTGCCGTCGCCGACCACCGCCAAGGCGGTGAAGCCGAACTTCCGGCCGCCCTTCACAACCTTGGCGACGCGGTTGATGGCAACCAGTTTTTCCTGAAGATCGTCCGTCTGGTTTTGTGCGGGTGCTGCCATGATAGATACCTGTTCAGAAATTCAATCCGCTCTCGCGAGCCGCATCGGCAAGCGCCTTGACCCGACCGTGATACCGGAAACCGGAGCGGTCGAAAGCCACTTCACTGATCCCGGCGGCCTTCGCCTTTTCGGCAATGGCCTTGCCTACCGCGGTGGCGGCTTCCACATTCCCGGTCGATTTCAGGGACTTGCGGAGGTCCGCTTCCACCGTGGAGGCGGATGCCAGCACTTTGTCTCCCTCGGGAGCAATCAGCTGGGCATAAATATGCCGGGGCGTCCGATGGACAGTCAGGCGATGAGCCTTGTGTCCCCGGATATTGGCGCGTGCCTTGCGGGCACGACGAATGCGAGCCGTCTTCTTATCCATTGCTCACCTACCGTTATTTCTTCTTGGCCTCTTTACGGACCACGCGTTCATCCGAGTAACGGACGCCCTTGCCTTTATAAGGCTCCGGCGGGCGGAAGGCGCGGATCTCCGCAGCTACCTGGCCAACCCGTTGCTTGTCCACACCCTTCACAACCACTTCGGTGTTGGAGGGTGTTTCAATGGTAATGCCTTCCGGTACCGGGTAATCCACCGGGTGAGACAGACCAAGGGTCAGACTCAGGGTCTTGCCCTTGGACTGGGCACGATAGCCCACGCCCACCAGCTCGAGCTTCCGCTCAAAGCCTTTGGAGACTCCAGTCACCAGATTATTCAGCAGCGCACGCGTCGTTCCTGCCATGGCCACCTGGCGACGGTCGCCCTCGGTTCGCACGGAAACCTTCAGACTCTTGTCTTCCTGGGCAACATTCACATCCGGATGGAGTGACATACCCAGCTCGCCTTTCGGCCCCTTGAATCCAATGTGGTTACCGTCAAGCTTGACTTCCACACCATCCGGCAGGGCTACCGGAGCATTTGCAATCCTGGACATCGCTAAAACCCTGCGTCAGTTACGAGACGAAACAGATGACTTCGCCGCCGTCGCCAGCTTCCCGGGCCGTGCGGTCACTGACCACACCCTTGGAAGTGGAGACAATGGCTACGCCGAGGCCGCCATCGACCTGGGGCAACTCATCGCGGCCGCGAAAGACACGCAGACCCGGCCGAGACACCCGTTCTAGACGGGCAATCACCGGCTCACCTTCGAAATACCGAAGGGAGACCTCCATGGTCTTCTTGTTGCCCGCTTCTTCATGAATCTTGTAATCGGCGATATAGCCTTCGTCCTTCAGCACGTCGGCAATGGCCGACTTCAGCTTGGACGATGGCATGTTGACATTCGCCTTTCCGGCACGCTGGGCGTTCCGGATGCGAGTCAGCATATCGGCGATGGGATCGGTCATACTCATTGCTTGTTCCTCGCTCCAGGCGCCTTACCAGCTGGACTTGACGAGCCCCGGGATATCACCACGCATGGCGGCCTCCCGCAGCTTGTTACGGCCGAGACCGAATTTACGGTAGTAGCCATTTGGACGCCCGGTAACGCGGCAACGATTACGGATGCGCACGGGGCTGCCATTCCGCGGCAGACTGGCCAGTTTCTCGACCGCCTTTTCGCGATCTTCGTCACTGGTGCTGGGGTCCTTAATGACACGCTTCAGTTCCGCACGCTTGGCGTTGTACTTCGCCACCATGCGAGCCCGCTTGCGCTCACGCTCTACCATCGATTTCTTGGCCATAGTTCAGCCTCTGCCTCAGTTCTTAAACGGGAAGTTGAAAGCCGACAGCAGTGCCTTGCCCTGCTCGTCGTTCTTCGCCGTCGTGGTGATTGTGATATCCATGCCACGAACAGCGTCGACCTTGTCGTACTCAACTTCCGGAAAAATAATCTGTTCCCGGACGCCAAGGCTGTAATTACCCCGACCATCGAACGCCTTCGCGTTCAAGCCACGGAAATCACGGATACGCGGAATCGCGACATTGATCAGGCGATCCAGGAATTCGTACATCCGCTCCCGGCGCAGGGTTACCTTGGCGCCAATGGGCCAGCCGTCACGAATCTTGAAACCCGCCACGGATTTGCGTGACTTGGTGATCAATGCCTTCTGGCCGGTGATCTTCGCGAGATCATCCACGGCGTATTCCAGCACCTTGCGATCACCCACAGCTTCGCCAAGACCCATATTGATCGTGATCTTGGTGATCCGCGGCACTTCCATGGGGTTGTCCAGGCCGAGATCCTTCTGGATCTGCCCCCGAAGCTTCTCGTTGTAAATTTCTTTCAGTCTTGCTGACATCGGGATCACCTTAAACGTCGACCACTTCTTGCGTGGACTTGAAGATCCGCACCTTGCGCCCGTCTTCCAGGGTCTTGAAGCCGATGCGATCACCTTTCTTGGTCACCGGGTTGTACACCATGACATTGGAGATATGGATGGGCATCTCCTTGTCGATGATGCCGCCACCCTGGCCTCGATTGGGATCGGGCTTCTGGTGCTTCTTAGCGACATTCACGCCTTCGACGAGCAGACGCTCATCATCCACCAGGCGGATAACGGTACCCTGACGGCCCTTATCCTTGCCCGCGATGATGATCACGTCGTCGCCTTTTCTGATCCGGTTCATCTTCAATCTCTCCGTTCGCTTACAGCACCTCGGGGGCGAGCGAGACAATACGCATGAACTTGTCAGTGCGCAGCTCGCGGGTCACCGGCCCAAAAATACGGGTGCCGATGGGCTCTAGCCGGGGGTTCAGCAACACCGCAGCGTTACTGTCGAAACGGATCAGGGATCCGTCCGGACGACGAACGCCCTTACGGGTACGCACCACCACGGCGTCGTAAACTTCGCCCTTCTTCACGCGGCCGCGGGGAATTGCTTCCTTGACGCTGACCTTGATCACGTCGCCGATCCGCGCGTAACGGCGCTTGGACCCGCCAAGGACCTTGATGCAGCGCAGGCTTCGCGCCCCGCTGTTGTCCGCGGCATCCAGCAATGTCTGCATCTGGATCATCGTTCTTTCCTCTACTCAGTCGGCCCGGTGGCCGGACCGGCCGGCCAAGCCCTCAATACCTCGGTTCAATCCGAGGCGCGTTCCAAGATCTCGTGCAGCTTCCAGCTCTTGCGCTTGGAAAGCGGCCGACACTCGGCGATGGATACCACGTCGCCTTCACGGCACGTGTTCTCTTCGTCGTGCGCCAGCAGCCGGGTACTGCGACGGATGTACTTGCCGTACAGCGGATGGGCCACGCGACGCTCGATATAGACCGTAATAGTCTTGTCCGCCTTGGCGCTGACCACACGGCCCTGCACAGTACGCGCGGTCTTGTCAGTGTTCTCAGCCATTACTGTTCACCCGCCTTCTGTTCATTAAGCACAGTCTTGATCCGCGCGATGTTCCGGCGGACCTTGCCGACCTGGTCCGGTCGGCTGAGCTGCCCAGTGGCCTGCTGCATGCGCAGGTTGAACTGCTCTCGGCGCAGTTCCAGCAGCTCCTTCTGGAGCTCGTCAGCATTCTTATTTCGCAGATCTGACACGTTCATTTACATCACCTGCCGGGTCACAAAGGTGGTCTGCACAGGCAGCTTGGCAGCGGCAAGGCGGAATGCCTCCCGCGCCAGCTCCTCGCTGACACCTTCCATTTCATACAGGACGCGGCCGGGCTGGATCTGAGCCACCCAGTATTCCACGTTACCTTTACCCTTACCCATACGAACCTCGAGAGGCTTCGCGGTAATGGGCTTGTCCGGAAAAATCCGAATCCAGATCTTACCGCCACGCTTTACGTGCCGGGTGATGGCTCGCCGGGCGGCCTCAATCTGACGCGCGGTGATCCGACCTCGGGTGGTGGCCTTGAGACCGAACTCCCCGAAGTCCACCGTGTTCCCCGCCTGGGCAACACCACGGTTGCGGCCTTTATGTTGCTTCCTGAATTTTGTCCGCTTGGGCTGCAGCATGACAGCGTCTCCTACTTCCGAGCTTTCTCATCGGCCTCAGTCTGGCCGATGGTGCTGGGATCCAGGATTTCGCCCTTGAAGATCCAGACCTTGACACCAATGATGCCGTAGGTGGTCATGGCTTCGGCGAAACCGTAGTCGATATCGGCGCGCATGGTATGAAGGGGCACGCGACCCTCCCGATACCACTCGCTTCGGGCAATCTCGGCACCGTTCAGGCGGCCGGCCACGCGGACCTTGATCCCTTCGGCGCCAAGACGCATGGCGTTGCCCACTGCTCGCTTCATGGCGCGGCGGAACATGATCCGACGCTCCAGCTGCTGAGCAATACTCTCGGCCACCAGGTTGGCATCCAGCTCCGGCTTGCGGATCTCCGCGATGCTCACCTTCACGTCCATGCCGAGCATTTCGGAGAGTTCCTTGCGCAGGGACTCGATATCCTCGCCCTTCTTGCCAATCACAATCCCTGGACGGGCAGTATGAATGGTGATGCGCGCACTCTTGGCCGGACGCTCGATCTGGATGCGACTGACAGAAGCATGAGACAGCTTCTTCTTGATGTAGTCGCGCAGCTTCAGATCGTCCAGTAGGGTATCGGCAAACTCACCGCCCTCGGCATACCACTTTGCCGTCCAGTCCGTGGCGACGCCAAGGCGAAAGCCGGTTGGATGAACTTTATGACCCATTTCAAATCACCTTCAGTCGTCAGCCACGGAAATCGTGATGTGGCTGGTCCGCTTGAGAATCTGGTCCGCACGGCCCTTGGCCCTGGGACGGAAGCGCTTCATCATCGGACCTTCGTCCACGAAGATACGCTCGACCTTGAGCTCGTCCACGTCCGCGCCTTCATTGTTCTCGGCATTGGCAATCGCCGATTCCAGAAGCTTGCGTACGATATGCGAAGCCTTCTTGGGGCTGAACTCCAGAATCTGGAGGGCCTGGGCGACGGGCTTACCCCGCACCTGGTCCGCAACCAGCCGACACTTTTGTGGCGAGATTCTGGCGAACCGGAGTTTTGCATTTACCTGCATGGCTCGCTACCTCTTTACTTCGACTTCTTGTTAGCCGCGTGACCCTTGTAAGTACGGGTCAGGGCAAATTCGCCAAGCTTGTGACCGACCATATTCTCGGAGACCAGCACGGGCATGTGTTGCCGCCCGTTATGGACTGCGATGGTCAGGCCCACCATATCCGGCGTCACCATGGACCGACGGGACCAGGTCTTGATCGGTCGGCGATCGTTGTTGGCCGCAGCGTCACGCACCTTCTTGGCGAGGTGCGGATCGATAAACGGACCCTTACTAATTGACCGTGGCACGTTGCTACCCTCTCGATTCCGTTACTTCTTAACTCGACGGCGACGCACAATCATGTTGTCAGTGCGCTTATTGTGCCGCGTCTTGTATCCCTTGGTGGGCTGACCCCACGGAGATACCGGATGGCGACCGCCGGACGTCCGGCCTTCACCACCACCATGGGGGTGATCCACCGGGTTCATGGCCACACCACGGGTCTTGGGGCGGAAACCGCGCCAGCGCTTGGCGCCGGCCTTGCCCAATTGCCGGAGGCTGTGTTCGCTATTGCCCACCTCGCCGATAGTGGCGCGGCACTCAATATGGACCTTGCGCATTTCACCTGAGCGCAGGCGAATGGTGGCATAGGCACCTTCCCGGGCGAGCAGCTGACAGGCAGCGCCCGCGGAACGGCCCAGCTGGGCACCCTTGCCAGGGCGGAGCTCGATGCAATGCACCGTGCTACCCACCGGAATGTTACGCAGCGGCAAGGCGTTACCGGTCTTGATTGGGGCCCGATCACCGGACACCACCTGATCGCCGGCCTTCAGGCCGCGCGGAGCGATGATGTAGCGACGCTCGCCATCCGCATACAGAACCAGGGCCAGATGGGCGCTGCGGTTCGGGTCATACTCCAGCCGCTCAACCCGGCCGACAATGTCGTCCTTGTTGCGACGGAAGTCCACCACCCGGTAGCGACGCTTATGACCGCCACCACGATGACGCATGGTGGTCCGGCCGGCGCTGTTGCGACCACCGGTGCTGTGCTTCTTCTCAACCAGTGGGCCGTAGGGCTCGCCGCGGTGCAATTGATCATTGCTCACCTGGACGACGAAACGACGGCCGGGAGAAGTCGGTTTTGCTTTCTTCAGTGCCATGACTTCAGATCCCTATCCGATACGGGAACGACCGTTCAGTCGCCACCCATGAAATCAATATCCTGCCCGGGCTTGAGGGAGACGTAGGCCTTTTTCCAGTCCTGACGCTTCCCGTAAGTGAGACCAAAGCGCTTGATCTTGCCCTTTTGGCGAATCATGCGAACCTTGTCCACTTCCACATCGAACAGTTTCTCAACGGCCCGCCGAACCTCGGTCTTGTTGGCGTCCCGACGGACCTTGAACACGACCTGGTTGTGGGCATCGGCGACGTTTGTGCTCTTCTCGGACACATGAGGCCCGAGCAAGACAGTCATAAGACGCTCTTCATTCATGACAGCCACTCCTCGATCTGACGAAGGGCCGGCACGGTAACCAGCACCTTGTCGAAGCCCACCAGGGACACGGGGTCGATGGCGGCGGTATCACGCACATCCACCGCGGGCAGATTGCGAGCGGCCAGATAGAGCGCCTCGGTCACGTCCTCGGTCACGATCAGGACGTTCTCCAGGTCCAACTCCTTCAGCCGCCCGACGAGCGCACGGGTCTTGGGCTCGTCGATCTGAAAATCTTCCATCACAACCAGGCGGCCCTGGCGAACCAGCTCGGAGAGAATGGACCGGATGGCGGCCCGGTACATTTTCTTGTTGACCTTCTGGGTGTAATCCTGGGGCCGCGCGGCGAAAATCTTGCCACCCCCACGCCAGATGGGGCTGCGAATGGAGCCAGCGCGGGCACGGCCAGTGCCCTTCTGCCGCCACGGCTTGCGGCCACCACCACGCACTTCGGCGCGGGTCTTCTGTCCACGAGTGCCAGCGCGGGCAGCGGCGAGATGGGCCACTACCACCTGGTGCACCAGACTCTCATTGAAATCCCGGCCGAAGGTTTCTTTGGAAACCGTCAGCTTGTCCTGGCCGGAGGCTTTTTGTACTTGCAGTTCCATGTGACCTCCTTAGCTGGCCGACTTGATGGCGGGACGGATAAGCACGTCGGAACCCTTGGGACCGGGCACCGCACCCTTGACCAGCAACAGGTTGCGCTCGGCATCCACACGAACCACTTCCAGGTTCTGGGTGGTGCGGCGCACATTCCCCATATGGCCGGACATTTTCTTGCCCTTGAACACGCGGCCGGGGGTCTGGTTCTGACCGATGGAGCCGGGCACTCGATGGGACAGGGAGTTACCGTGGGTCTGGCGCTGACCGCGGAAGTTGTGCCGCTTGATCGTGCCGGCATAACCCTTACCGATGGAGGTGCCACTCACATCCACGGCCTGACCGGCCTCAAAGAGGTCAACGCCGATCTCACCACCGACTTCCAGCTCTTCGCCCTCGCCGTCTTCGAGGCGGAATTCCCAGACACCGCGACCTGCTTCCACACCGGCCTTGGCAAAATGACCGGCCTGGGCCTTGGTCACGCGATTTGGACGGCGGCTGCCGGCGGTCACTTGCAGACCGCGATAGCCGTCCGACTCAAGGGACTTGAGCTGCGTAATACGGTTCGGCTCGACCTCGATCACCGTGACGGGCTTGGAGGCACCGTCTTCGGTGAAAACACGGGTCATGCCGCGTTTCCGCCCTACTACACCAATAGCCATCTTTCCTATCCTCGTTCACCACGCCGATTTCGATTGACCGGCGCTGCTCGAAACCTGGCCTGAAACAGGCCCCGGGGGCGTTTCAGGCTCCCGGAAACGCAGACCCGGCACAGGCTTGCCCCTGCACCGGGCCAAAAGAGCCCGCTATCTTACCACCAAGCGGGCCCAGAGTAAAAGCCCTGATTTTGCCGATGAGCGGCTAAATCAGTTGAGCTGGATCTGCACGTCCACGCCTGCGGCCAGGTCCAGGCGCATCAGGGCGTCCACGGTCTTGTCCGTGGGGTCCACGATGTCCATCAGCCGCTTGTGAGTCCGGATCTCATACTGGTCCCGCGCGTCCTTGTTGACGTGGGGGGAGATCAGGATGGTGTGCTTTTCCTTGCGAGTCGGCAGCGGGATGGGCCCCTTGACCTGGGCACCGGTGCGCTTCGCCGTCTCGACAATCTCCTGAGCGGAACGGTCGATCAAACGATGATCGAAGCCCTTCAGCCGGATTCGGATATTCTGATTCGCCATGTTCTCTAATCCCTTCGGGATGTCAGATCCGGGGCCGGCAGGGCCGGCCCCGATTCCGGACTTACTCGATAATCTTGGACACCACGCCGGCGCCCACGGTGCGACCGCCTTCGCGAATGGCGAAGCGCAGGCCGTCTTCCATGGCGATCGGCGCAATCAGCGACACCGTCATCTTCACGTT
>NZ_SLKM01000239.1:0-3801 GCF_007134575.1 Natronospira sp. | reverse complement strand
GTGGCCGTCCAGCAGCTCCCGCGCCAGCCGGCAGGTGCGGACTGCGTCCTTGGCGGTGTAACAGCCGGCGGTGTTGGGCAGGATGGTGTACTGGTCCGGCGGCACCGCATCCAGCAGATTGGGCTCGTCCGCCTTCTGGCCGATATTGGAGCGGCGCAGGGCCACGGTCACGATCTCCGCGCCGCTGGCCTCAATGGCCGCGCGGGTCTCGGCGAAATCCTTGTACTTGCCGGTCCCCACCAGCAGCCGTGATTGATATTCCCGCCCGGCAATCACCAGCGGCTCCAGCGTCGGCGTGGTTTCGTTCTCAGTCATCTCGACTCCGAAATAGTTTCTAGAAGGCAGCGTAGGAGCGAATTTATTCGCGATTGGGGGCTGACTCTGACGCATGTTCGCGGATGAATCCGCTCCTACGGCAGCTTTGCACCCTTGTCCTCACAGCACTCAGCACTCAGCACTAAGCACTAAATCATCCCCCACCCACCGCCTGCACGATCTCCACCCGATCGCCATCCTCGACTCGAGTCTCGTCATGCTCACTGCGGGGCACGATCATGCCGTTGCGTTCCACGGCAATGCGGCGGCCTGTGAACTCCAGGGCCTGCAACAGTTCGGAAACCGTCATCTCCCGATCGAACTCCTGGGCCTCGCCGTTGATCTCAACACGCATCATGCTTGTCCTGCGGGGTGAATTGGAGGCGATATTCTAACACCGGGCGGGAATTTCCCGGAGTGGTTGCCTTGAATGGATTGGCCGGGCGACCTGGGTTAGAATCTGGCGACGATGCGGGTGTAGTTCAATGGTAGAACATCAGCTTCCCAAGCTGAGAACGTGGGTTCGATTCCCATCACCCGCTCCATCTTCCCCTCGCCTTCCGTTTGCGCCACCATGTAAGCCCTCAGGAACATGAGGTTCCTCAACACGGGAGGTTTGTCGCATGAAGAAGTGGCTCATCTGGCTGGGTGCGACCGTGGGCGGTCTGCTGGTGCTACTGGTAGTGGCCGCGGTCATCGCCGCCATGGTCATCGACCCCAACGATTACCGCGACGATATTCAGGATGCCGTTCGGGATGCCACCGGACGCGAGCTCCATATCGACGACGAGCTTTCCCTGTCCTTCTTCCCCTGGCTGGGCATCGAAACCGGCCATATCGCCCTTGGCAATGCCGAGGGTTTCGAGGGCGATTTCTTCAGCCTGGATGCCGCCGACATCCGCCTGCGGCTGTTGCCGCTGATCTTCCGGCGGCAGGTCGAAGTGGCCGAAATCCGCGTCGAAGGCCTGCGCCTCAACCTGGCCCTGAACGAGGAGGGGGTCAGCAACTGGGATGACCTGGTCGCCGACGTGGATCCCGAGGCGGTGGAGGAAGAAGCCCCGGAGGCGGCGGAATTCGATCTCGCCGAATTGGAAAGGATTCGCATCGGTGGCCTGCGCCTGATCGATGCTGCCCTGAGCTGGAATGATCAAAGTACCGGCATGCGGGCCAGCATCAGCAACTGGTCTCTCAGCCTGGGCGAGATCCGCCTGGGTGAGCCACTGGCCTTCAGCACCGCCCTGGATTTTGACCTCAATGAACCGGCCCTGAGCGGGCATTTCGAGGGCCAGGCCCGATTGATCGCCGATCTTGCCGGTGACGGCGCCATTCGCATCGAGGCCATGCAAATGGCCCTGGACGCCGAAGGCGAGCCCCTGCCGGTCTCGCCCCTGGCCCTGCGTCTGGACTGGCGCAGCCTGAGCCTGGACCCCGAGGCCCAGCGGCTGGTGATGGAAGACATGAGCGGGCGCATTGCCGACATGCCTTTCGCCGGGGGCCTGCAGATCGAGCAGCTCGACAGCGATCCGCTGATCCGTTTCGAACTCTTTTCCGGGGACTTCCCCGGCAGCGCCCTGATGCCCTTCATTCAGGATGGCCCCGAAGGTCTGGATCTTTCCGGGGTGGAGACCGTCAACTGGCGCTTGGCCGGCGGCCTGGATACCGCCGCCGACCGGCTCACCCTGGATGGTTTCGAATTGCGCCTGGATGAACTGACCGTCGAGGCCGATGGCAGTGTCGATGCCCTGCAGAGCGAAACGCCGGAGGCCGCCCTGAGTCTGAGCGTGTCCGAGTTTTCCCCACGTGCCTTGCTGACTCGCATCGGGCTGGCGGACATGCTGCCCCAGACCCGCGATCCGGATGTGCTGGAGCATTTCGCCCTGCGCGCCGGCATTGAGCATGGCCGCGAGGGCCTGCGTCTGGCCGACCTCAACATCCAGTTGGACGAGACCCTGATCGAAGGTGAACTGGTTCTGCCGGTGCTGGACCCGCCGGCCCTGCGTTTCGCCTTCCAGATCGATGCCATCGACCTGGACCGCTACACCGAGCCGGATGCCGATGAGCCGCCGCCGGAGGAGGGCGAGCCCCTGGACCTGGATGCCATCGAGATTCCCGCCGATGCCATCCGTGGTCATGACATCGAAGGCAGTATTCGGATCGGCGAGCTCGGCATGGCCGGCATCGCCATGACTTCCGTGCGCGCCGGCGTCAGCATCCGCGACGATGTGCTGCGCCTGTCGCCTATCAGCGCCGATCTCTATGGCGGTACCCAGACCGGTGAGCTGGTGGTGGACGCCAGCGGCGAAGTGCCGTCCATCCGCTTCAGCGAAGAGTTGGCCGGAGTGCGCATCGGCGATCTGCTCAAGGACATGTTCGAGATGGAGCAGATCACCGGTCTTGCCAATATCACCATGGAGGTTGCCGGCCAGGGCCATACCGTGGGCGAGCTGCGCCCGACCCTGAACGGCAACATGCGACTCCGTTTCGAGGAGGGCGCCCTGGAAGGTGTGGATGTCGCCTACCAGGTCTCCCAGGCCACCGTCCGTTTCCGCGAAGCGGCCAAGGTGCGGGAAGACCGTGGGCGGACGCCGTTCTCCGCCCTGGGGATCAGTGGCACGGTTGAAGATGGTGAACTCATCAGTGACGACTTCGGCATGCTGGTGGAGAATTTCGCCATTCGTGGCAGCGGTTCACTCAGCCTGGTGGACCTCAGTCTCGACTACAATCTGCGCGCCCGCATTCTGGAAGACCCACCCAGCGAGCTGCGTGCCGATGACTTTGATGTCCGCGGGCGGGAACTGCACTTCCGCGTTACCGGCACCGTGCTGGCACCGAGGTTGCGTTTCGACATAGAAAGCCTGCTTCGGGATCAGGCCGGCGAGGAAGTCAGGGAACGTGCCCGTGATCTGGAAGACCGCCTGCGCGACCGCTTCCAGCGATGAGCGATTCGGTCGCCAGCCCGGCCATTGTCGAGAAGGTTATTGCCCAGAAGGTCATCGAATGGCACCGGCATCACGGCCGACATGATCTGCCCTGGCAGCAGACACCCACGCCCTACCGGGTGTGGGTGTCCGAGATCATGCTCCAGCAGACCCAGGTCACCACCGTCATTCCCTATTTCCAGCGCTTCATGGAGCGTTTCCCGGATCTGGTCACCCTGGCCGACGCCCCGGTGGACGACGTCCTGCATCTGTGGTCCGGGCTTGGCTATTACGCCCGTGCCCGCAATCTTCACAGTGCCGCGGTGGTGATCCGCGACGAACATGGCGGGCGCTTCCCGGAAGCGATCGATGCCGTCGAGGCCCTGCCCGGCATCGGCCGCTCCACCGCCGGCGCCATTCTCTCCCTCGCCCTGGGTCAGTCCCACCCCATTCTCGACGGCAACGTCAAACGGGTGCTGGCCCGCTACCATCGGGTTGACGGCTGGCCAGGCCGCACCGCCGTGGCCCGTCGCCTCTGGGAACTGGCCGAAGCCCACCTGCCCGAGCG
>NZ_SLKM01000189.1:0-3803 GCF_007134575.1 Natronospira sp. | reverse complement strand
GGACGCGGTAAGACCATTGCGGTGATCCCGGCAGTCGGTCCAATCATGGACGGCAATCAGCCGCCCGGTGCCATCGGTGGTGATTCCACTGCCCGCCTGATTCGCGATGCCCGGCGCGACGATTCTGTCGAGGCGATTGTATTGCATGTGGACAGCCCTGGTGGTTCGGCCTTTGCCTCCGATGTCATCCTCAGGCAGCTGGAACTGGCCCAGGAAGACGGCAAGGTCGTGGTCGCCTCAATGGGTAGCGTGGCGGCGTCTGGTGGTTACTGGATTTCCATGGCTGCCGATGAGATTTGGGCCCATCCCACTACCATTACCGGTTCCATCGGCGTCGTCGCCATGTTCCCGACCTTTGAGGAAACCCTGAAAAAGATCGGGATTACCAGCGATGGCGTAGGCACCACGGAGATGGCGGGGTTGTTCCGTCCTGACCGGGCCATGAGCGACGATGCTCGTGATGCTCTCGAGCTATCCATCCAGCACAGCTACCGTGAATTCATTGAAAGGGTCGCCGAGCATCGTCAGATGTCGGTATCTGAAGTGGATGCGGTGGCCCGCGGGCGGGTCTGGAGTGGTATTGATGCCCACCGGACCGGTCTCGTGGATGAGCTTGGCGGTCTGGAGGAAGCCATTGATGCCGCGGCCAGTCTGGCAGAGCTGGAGCAGTGGCAGGTTCGCTACTGGGAACGAGAGCCGAGTTGGCGGGAGCAGTTCATGGCCGATCTGCTCGGTGGCGCCAGCGCTGAGGTGCTTGGCCTGAATGAAAGTCGCCTGCGCCAGGCGCCTCACCGTGCTCTGCTGGAAGATCTGAAAGCAGACCTGGAGCGGCTGGATAGCTTCAATGATCCCAACCACCTGTATTACTACTGTGCGGCCTGCGATTTACGCCAGTGACGGTCGTTGCTTGCTAAGGCTTAAGGCCCCGGTTTCTGCCGGGGCCTTTTTCTTGGGAGCTCATATAGGGAATTGCCCTTAGTCGAAATCCACGCCCATTTCTTCCAGGGCGGCACGGGCGCGGCGGCCTGACTCGGAATCGGACTGGGCGGCGATGCGGTAGTGGCGGATGGCCTGATCTCGGTCGGCCGCACGTTTATGGATATGGCCCAGCTCCAGATGCGCCGGGGCAGTAGGCAACAACTCGATGCTGCGTTCCAGGGCGGGGCGGGCTTGCTCATCATCGGCCAGCGCTACGGCAGTCAAGCCAATCATCAGGTGGTGCTGGAAGTAATCGGCCTCTCGTTCCACGGCACGCTGGTAATGGCGCAGCGCCTCCCGGTGAGACCCCCGCTCGCGATGGATGTCACCTACCAGGGCGTGGAATCGCGCTTCCGTCGGTACCTGGTCACGGGCCTCGTTGGCGAGCCGCAGGGCCTGGTCCAGCTCACCCTGGCTTAGATGGCGGCGGGCCGTGTCCGCCTTGTCGTAGCTTGGCTGGTGGGCGCGCAGCAGGGCCATGGCCGATTCAAAGCGTTCCCGGCCCCATTCGCCCTCGCGGCCCAGACGCTCGGCGGTTGCCTCGTTGGCCCGGACCCGCTCTCGGGAAGGGGGGTGGCTGGCGAAGAGGCCATCAAGCCAGCCCTGGCGCCGATCCTCCGATAGCCGCAGGAAACGTTCCATGAGGTCCACTGCACCATCGGGGTGGTAGCCGGCACGGTGCATGTAGAGGGTGCCGAACTCATCGGCTTCCAGCTCATCACTGCGACTGAAGCGCTGGCCAATCAGGCCGGCGCCGATGGCAGCCGAGCCGACGATGGCGCCGGCATAACGGCTGTCACTGCTGGCGGCGGCCACGGCCAGAACGCCGGCCTGGAGAATCAGCTGTCGTTCCATGCGACGGGCACTGTGGCGGGCCGCGGCATGGACGATCTCATGGCCCAGCACGGCGGCCAGTTCGGCTTCGCTTTCGAACTCGGTCAGAAGACCGCGGTTGATGGCAATCTTGCCGCCGGGCAGGGCCCAGGCATTGGGCACACTGCTGTTGATGACGGTGAATTCATAGGGCAATTCCGGGCGGTCACTCTCACGCGCAACCCGCTGACCCACCTGGTTCACATAGTCCACCAGCCCCGGGTCCACCTGATAGTCCCCGCCCTGCATCTGGCGCAGTGGCGCGTATTGCTCCTCGCCAATGCCGATCTCCTCACGCTCGGAAATCAGCCGCAACTCCCGATCACCCGTGACCGGGTTCACCGCACAGGCAGCAAGGAGCAAGGGAATAATCACCAGAGAGAATATCCGCAATCTAAGCATGCCCGACCTCCACTCAACATGGATCCGATTCTAGCATTGGAGGAATGCGATATAGACAAACAAAAAGCCGGCCATCAGGCCGGCTTTTTGCAACTGACGATTAGCCAGGAATATCCGTTTTTTCGCAGCTCGCAGCTCCTCACCCCCAGTCCAGGACCACTTTGCCTGATTGTCCGGACCGCATGATGTCAAAGCCCTTCTGGTACTCATCGGCGCCCAGTTCGTGGGTCAGCACCGGGGATATGTCGAGCCCTGAATCCAGCATGGCCAACATCTTGTACCAGGTCTCGAACATCTCTCGCCCGTAGACCCCCTTCAGGAACAGACCCTTGAAGATCACCTCGTTCCAGTCGATGGCGGTATCGGAGGGCGGTATGCCAAGCAGGGCAACGCGGCCGCCATTGGTCATGGCGGAAATCAGCTGACGGAAGGCGGGGCCGGCGCCGGACATTTCCATGCCCACGTCAAAGCCTTCCTTCATGCCCATCTCCTGCATGACCTGTTTTAGGTCTTCGTTCTTGACGTTGACCGTGCGGCTGGCGCCCATTGTCCTGGCGAGGTCCAGTCGGTAGTCATTCATGTCGGTCACCACCACGTGGCGGGCACCGGCATGTTTTGCAATGCCGGCCGCCATCATGCCGATGGGCCCGGCACCGGTAATCAGGACATCCTCACCCACCAGGTCGAAGGACAGGGCCGTGTGGGTGGCGTTGCCGAAAGGATCGAGAAAGGCGGCGATCTCATCAGGCAGGGAATCCGGCAAGGGGTAGGCGTTCTCGGCCGGGATCACCAGATACTCGGCGAAACAGCCAGGGCGATTGACGCCCACGCCCACGGTATTGGGGCAGAGGTGGCGACGTCCGGCGCGGCAGTTGCGGCAATGGCCGCAGGTGATGTGGCCCTCGCCGGAAACCCGCTGGCCCTTTTCATAGCCTTTCACTTCCGAGCCCATGTCCACCACCACGCCGGAGAATTCATGGCCCACGGTCATGGGCACCGGGATGGTCTTCTGTGCCCATTCATCCCAGTTGTAAATGTGGATGTCGGTGCCGCAGATAGCGGTCTTTTTCACCTGGATCAGCAGATCATTCGGACCCGGCTCCGGCTCGGGCACGTCCTGCATCCAGATCCCTTCTTCAGCATGTTGCTTTACGAGAGCGCGCATAAGCCTTCCTCAATCGATTATGTTCATTTCGTGCCCGACCTTGGCGAAGGCCGCGATGGCACGGTCCAGGTGCTCCCGTTCCAGGCCCGCGGACATCTGGGTGCGGATGCGGGCCTTGCCCCGGGGAACCACCGGGAAGGAGAAACCGATGACATAGACACCTTCGGCCAGCAGGCGGTCCGCCATTTCGCTGGCCAGCTTGGCATCGCCCAGCATGACCGGAATGATGGGCGTCTCGCCCGGCAGCAGTTCAAAGCCCAGCTTTTCCATTTCCTGCCGGAAATAGCGGGTGTTGTCCCAAAGCCGCTGGCGGAAGCTGTCATCGCCGGAGAGCATGTCCAGTACCCGGATGGAGGTCTGGGCGATCACCGGGGCGAGGGTGTTG
>NZ_SLKM01000222.1:0-3816 GCF_007134575.1 Natronospira sp. | reverse complement strand
TCCGCTTCCACAGCAGAAAAAAAAGCCCCGGCAGTTGACACTGCCGGGGCTTTTTTATGCAGACAAGATGACAGGAAACTTACTTCAGCTTGGCTTCCTTGTACATCACGTGCTTGCGAACCACCGGATCGTACTTTTTGAACTCAAGCTTGTTCGGGGTGTTTCGCTTGTTCTTGTAAGTGGTATAGAAGTGGCCGGTGCCGGCGCTGGATACCAGTTTGATCTTCTCGCGCATGATCGCCTCCTTAGATCTTCTCGCCCTGGGCGCGCAGGTCGGCAACCACCGCGTCGATGCCCTTCTTGTCGATGACGCGCAGGCCCTTGGTGGAGACCTTCAGACGCACGAAGCGCTTCTCGCTTTCCAGCCAGAAACGATGAGTGTGGATATTGGGCAGGAACCGACGGCGCCGCTTGTTATTGGCGTGGGAGACGGTGTTCCCGCTGGCCGGCCGCTTGCCCGTTACCTGGCAGACTCTGGACATTTCTCGGTTCCTCTCGAATTCGTTCACTCCCGGGAAATCGCCCGGGCTTGCAGACGCGGGCCCGGCCAAGGCCGTCCCGACGCGGAAAAGCCGCACTTTATACCAGATCACCCCCCGCGCCGCAAGCTGGCGGGGTATCAATCCTGCCGCGACAGTAGCCGGGTCAAGCCCCTGTCGCGGCGGCAATGCCGCTCCCACAGCGGGGGACGCGCCGTCAGACAGGGAAATTCTTCGCGCTCTTGGCATCCTCTGCGCGAGGCCTGCGATCAGGCGTCCAGGTCCGGGATCATCTGGCTGCGCAGACGGGCGATGCTGTCCTTGAGCTGGAGTTTGCGCTTCTTCAGGCGGCGCAGGCGCAAGTGATCCACGGCCGGGCTCTCCTGGAGGGCCTGAATGGCGTCATCCAGGTCACGATGCTCCAGGCTCAGCTCCTCAATCCGGGTCTTCAGGGCCTCCAACTCCGCATCATCCAACACCGCTGACTCCTTCTCGATTCCAGACCGTTGCCGTGCCCTCCGGCAAAGCCGGCAGGCCGCCCGGTGTCTGTTGCCACCGGGTGGGGAGATGAAAATCCGAGCCATGGGAGGCGAGCAGCTCACGCTCTTCGGCCAGGCGCAGGCAGTGCCGCAGGCGATCCCCGTCGTGTGGCCCGCATCGAACCTCCATGGCGCCGCCCCCGGCCTCGGCAAAATCATCCAGCAAGGCCCGCAGCCGGGTGGCGGTGAGACGATATTTTAACGGATGCGCCAGCACCGCCACTCCCCCCGCGGCCCGGATCCGGCCCACCACTTGCCCAAGCTCGGGCCAGTCCACCCGGACCGCCGCCGGCCCGCCGCGCCCGAGGAGCTTTTTGAACGCGGTGGCAACATCCGGCATGTGCCCGGCCTCCACCAGCCAGCGCGCAAAATGCGGCCGGGTCAGGGTGGCACCATCGGCCAATCCCACGGCCCCCTCCAGCGCGCCGGGATAGCCCTTCTGGCGCAGCTTGCGGGCGATGCGTTCGGCCCGCTCCTCACGCCGGTCCACCTGCTCGGCCAGGGCCGCCTTCAGACCGGCGTCGGATTCATCCACCCACAGCCCCACCACATGGATTTCCTGGCGCCGCCACTGACTGGAGATTTCCACCCCGGGCACCAGCGTCACCCCATGCTCGACGGCCGCCGCCCGGGCCTCGTCCAGGCCGGCGACCGTGTCATGGTCGGTCAGTGCCAGACGACGGACACCGGCGCCGGCCGCCAGGGCGACCAGCTCCGCCGGTGGCAAGTGACCATCGGAGGCCGTGCTATGGGTGTGAAGGTCGGTATCGCTGTACATTGGGACCGCTCATCGTCTGATTCACCCAAGTCTACCAGCCCGGACTCGGCCCCGGCGCCCCATCCCCGTATAATGACCGTTTTCCCAACGAGACTTGGCATGAGCGTGGAAATCTACAAGACCTTCTGGATTGAGGCCGCCCATCGGCTGCCCAATGTGCCCGAGGGGCACAAATGCGCCCGCCTGCACGGCCATTCCTTTCGGGTCGATATCCACGTGGCCGGTGAGCCGGGCGAGGAATCCGGCTGGGTAATGGACTTTGCCGACATCAAGGGCGCCTTCAAACCCCTGTACCGGCAACTGGACCATCATTATCTGAATGAGATCGACGGCCTGGAAAACCCCACCAGCGAGAACCTGGCCATCTGGATCTGGCAGCGTCTCAAGCCCGAGCTGCCGGCCCTGTCGGCGGTGAGCGTGGCCGAAACCTGCACCTCCGGCTGCATCTACCGCGGCCCGGCAAAAGACTGAACTCGCACAAGGCGCCCGGAAGGCCAAGTACGCAAAAAGGACTGTTCATGAACAAAGAGTTTCTGGAACCCGTCGCTGCCATCGCGCGCCGAGCGGGAGACGCCATTCTGGATGTCTATGCCACCGATTTCGAAGTGCAATCCAAGGATGACGACAGCCCCCTGACCCGGGCCGACATGGCGGCCCACGAGATCATCATCGAGGGCCTGCGGGAGCTGACCCCCGGCATGCCCATCCTCTCCGAAGAGGCCGCCAACGTGCCCTGGGAGGAGCGTCGCCAGTGGGACAGTTACTGGCTGGTGGACCCCCTGGACGGAACCAAGGAATTCATCAAGCGCAACGGCGAGTTCACCGTCAACATTGCCCTGGTCAGCGACGGCGTGCCCACCGTGGGCGTGGTCCATGTGCCGGTGGCCGCCCGCACCTATCTCGGCTGCACAGGCGTGGGCGCATTCCGCCAGGAACAGGGCGAGGCACCCGAGGCCATCCAGACCCGCCGACCCCCGGCCACGCCCCTGCGGGTCATGGCCAGCCGCTCCCATGGCAGCGAGGCGGTGGAACGTCTGCTGCAACGAATTGGTGACTGCGAGAAGGTCTCTGCGGGCAGCTCGCTCAAGTTCTGCCGCGTGGCCGAAGGCAGTGCCGACCTCTATCCCCGCTTCGGGCCCACCAGCGAGTGGGACACCGCC
Source organism: Natronospira sp. (assembly GCF_007134575.1). NCBI lineage: Bacteria > Pseudomonadati > Pseudomonadota > Gammaproteobacteria > Natronospirales > Natronospiraceae > Natronospira > Natronospira sp. The sequence goes on along the minus strand of NZ_SLKM01000222.1, from coordinate 860 downwards.
GCCGCCCAGGCCGTGCTGGAAGCCGCCGGCGGCGCCGTCATCGACACCGAGGGCAATCCCTTTCGCTATAACCAAAAGGCGGATCTGCTCAATGGGCATTTTCTGGCGGTGGGGGACCCCGAGGTGAACTGGACACGGCACCTGGATTGAAGCCGACCCAGCCCGCGTAGGAGCGAATTCATTCGCGATTGCCGGGCAGCTGCCATCTGGATCCGTCGGAACCCATCACGGTTAGATCCTCTCCTACGGCGGGTGTAGACACAAAAAAACCGGCCGGGGCGGACCGGGCCGGTTTTTTTGATCTGGCCTGACGGCTCAGTCCAGGCCCAGCATGCCGTCGCGCAGGTTGCTGTCGGCCGGGTTTTCACCCAGGAAGATCCGCAGCACGGCCAGGTTGAACTCCGCGCCTTCCACCACGCCCTGCTCCTCACCATTGACGGTGACAATGGTGCCGCGGTCCGGGTCGTAATCGATATTGATGCGATCCCCCTCTTTCGGCGGGGTAAAGAAGCTCTTGAACTGCTCGATCTCATCGGCCAGCTCGGCCCGGGCTTCGGCCGGGGTGTTGTCTTCAAAGCCATCGTCCAGGGCGCCCTGCATCCGGCTCAGGGAGACATCGCGAATGAAGTTCAGGGAGATCCGGGAGGCGCCGTGACGGCTGATGATCTCGGCCGTGCTGCTCATGGGCTCGGGCAGATAAAGGGCGCCCACATAGAAGTTACGAAAGAAGGCCCGGCGAATACCGGTGCCGTTCAATTCCAGCAGATGATCACCCACTTCCACCGCCACCGGCAGGGTGATTCCTTCAACCACCACTTCCCTCTCCAGGGCTTCCAGCTCCTGGTCCTGGGCAAGCAGGG
>NZ_SLKM01000145.1:0-14197 GCF_007134575.1 Natronospira sp. | reverse complement strand
TAATCAGAGGTTCCTTAGTAACGTGGCCAATGGCTGACAAGCTCTGACCGAGGCAGCGTGATCAGCTTTTCCAGTTCCTCGTCTGATAGTGGCTTGCTGAAGAAAAAGCCCTGGACCAGATGGCAATCCTGTTGCAGAAGCCAACGGAGCTGCTCCTGGGTTTCCACCCCTTCCGCCACCACGGTCAGGCCGATTTCCGCCGCCATGGTAATGGTGGCGCGGGCAATGGCCGCTTCTTCCTTGCTGCTGGCCACATTGCGTACGAACTGCCGGTCCAGCTTGAGGATGTCGATGGGCAGTTGACGCAGATAGCTCAAGGAACTGTAGCCGGTGCCGAAATCATCCAGGGCCAGTCTTAGCCCCAGTGCCTTGAGCTCTCTTAGCAGGGCAATGTGATGCTCGGGGTCGTTCATCACCAGACTCTCGGTAATCTCCAGGACCAGGCGTTCAGGCGCAACCTGGTGCTCTTCCAGAGTCGTTCGCACGTCTTCCACCAGTTGGCCGGTATCGAACTGGCCAACCGAGAGATTGACTGAGATATAGAAATCCTCATCGGTTCTTGCCTGCCACAAATGGGCATGGCGGCATGCCTCTTCCAGTACCCACTTGCCCAACGGCACGATCAGGCCGGTCTCCTCCGCCAGCGGAATAAAGTCGCCCGGCGAGACATTGCCATGTTCAGGGTCCTGCCAGCGGGCGAGAGCCTCCACACCCAGGATGCGACCGGAAATGGCGTCTACCTGGGGTTGATAGTGAAGATGCAATTGACCGCCATTGATGGCCCTGCGCAGAGCGGTTTCCAGGGCCAGCCGCTGCATGGCCTCACGGTGCATATCGGCCTGGAAAAACTGGTAACTGTTGTTGCCGGACTGCTTGGCACGGGCCATGGCGATGTCGGCGTGTTGAATCAGGGCTTCGGCGGAATGGCCGTCATCCGGGAAGAAGGCCACCCCCACAGAGCAATTAACCCGCAGCTCGGTATCTTCCAGTTGGATGGGCTGGTTGACCACCCGGATGATTTCCTCCAGCCGGCGGGTGACCGTCTTGCTTCTTTGGGACTGCAGGGAGAGCAGGAACTCATCACTGCTCTGGCGGGCAACCATTTCCGATTCATCCATCATCGAGGCCAGTCGGCGGCCTATCTCGCGCAAAATCTTGTCACCAATATCATGGCCCAGGGAGTCGTTGATGGACTTGAAGCGATCCACGTCCAGGAACAGAACGGTGAATCGGCTACCGCGCCGGTCATGTTCCCGAATCCGGCGTGTAAGCTGCTGACGGAACATGCTCCGATTTGGCAGACCGGTGAGTGGATCGTAATGGGCCAGTTCGTCGAGGCGGGACTCCGTTTCCTGTTTTGCGAAAATCTCGTCGGCCAGGTCCTGGGCCATATTGGCGTAGGAGAAACGCAGCTCAAGCAACTCGCGCAGGTGCCGGCTGCCATGCCAGCTACTGGCCAGCAACAGTACCGCCACGGTGAACATCAGGGCGGCCAGTATGAAATGCAGGGGCTCGGCTGCCAGCATCAGGCGAATCAACAGAGGCGAACAGCTCAGGATGAGGAAGCCGGCCACATAAGGAAAATGTGTGGATCCGGCGGCAGCAACCAGAGCATTGATGGTGAGCAGGATCAGGGCCAGTGCAATGGTCAGTGCCGGCATCTCCGCCGGGAAAAAGAGCAGGCCGGCAAGGCCCCAGCCGAGGGCGGAAAGGTAGGCAGTCGCCAGAAACGCGTTTTCCCACAGTCTCAGCTGCAGGGAGAGCTTGGCGTCGCCGAACCGCCAGAAGGCAAGATGTGCCACCGCGCGGGCGCCTTCCGCGACTACCATCCAGGCGAGAAAAAGGTAGGCCAGGCCATTGAACGGGTCCCGAAAGAGCAGGGCGACCAACAAGGCTGCCAGCAGCGCCAGGGGATAGCTGCCCCGGTGGCTGTGATACAGACTTCGAATCAGCTCCGCCCGCGAGCGGCCCTCGGTGTCAGTCAGCATTATAAAGCAGCTTGCTTTGCGGGCGAGGGGATTGGATCACAGGCAACACGACGTGGGTCTCCCGTTATGTAAAAAACCGTTTTCACCCAATCCCTGGTTGTCAGTTTGTTGTTCCGCTCGGGTGCGGTAATCTCAGTGGATACCTCAAACTATAACAAGCTGATATCGAGGTCCACTGTGAGAAGATCGTCCCTGCCTCCGAGCGGTGTCAATGTGCCGACCCGCGGCGATGCTGGCAATCCCCTGCTGCGGGGACTGCTGGGGTGGCTGCCCTGGTCGGGCATGTTGGTGGCGCTGCATTTCACGACAGGGAGTGTCGTTGATCCCTTGTGGCCGAGTCTGGCCATTATTGGCCTGGCCAGCGTCCTGCTGCTGTTCACACTGCTGAGACAGCTGCCCGCACTGCGCGGCGGGGCGGATCCGGGCTTATGGGCCTGGCAGGCAGGCAGCGGGACGCTGATCATTGCCGCCAGCCTGTACGTGCCGGCTCCCGAGAGTCAGCTCAGTTTGCTTTTGGCTGCTTTGCCCTGGCTGGCTGTGCATGGCCGCCACCTGGGACTCTGGGCAGTCGCCGGCATGGCCTTCATTCTCCTGGCGGCCGCGGCAATGGCGGCCGGTGAGCGGCTCATCACGCCCGGCCTTTTGACCGGCCTGGCCGCCTGGATGCTGGCGGTGCTGGGCCTGCTGCTGGCGCTCGGGAGCCCGGCTGGACGCCTGGCCACTCGCGCCGCGCAGCAGGAGTCAGGCTTGCCGCGGGTGCTTGATCGGGAGGGCTTGATTGAGGTGCTGGATCGGGAGCGGGCCCGCGCCCGGCGTCAATCCGGGCCGCTGAGTGTCTGCCTCATGGATCTGGATGACCTGGGTCGGATTCACCTGGAACGGGGGCAGGCCGCTGTCGATGCCCTCAATCAGGCTTTTGGCAAGGTCATGCTGGCCCGAATCCGCCAGATGGATGTGATTGGACGCCTGCAGGAAGGGGATGAGGCCATTGGCCCCTATTCGGCCCAATGCTGGATCGCGGTTCTGCCGGGGACCGGCATTGCCGGGGCGGTGTCCTTTGCCAATCGGATCCGCCATGCCGTGGACCAGCTGCCTCTGCGGCTTGATGGTGAGCGCATTCGTTGCAGCGCCTCGGCCGGGGTCGCCGAGTACCGCAACGGAGAGCCCAATGGCAGTCTCCTGACTCGTGCAGAGAGTGCCCTGCACCGGGCCCAGCGCCTGGGGAGTAACCGGGTCGAGCGGGAAACTGCGGGCGAGGCGCGGGTGCCGCCCGCCTGAGGCTGTCCGGCGGGCCTTGATGGGGTAGAATCCGGGCCCGATTCCCTGGCCTCACGATACATAGAGATTGTTCATGGCAACAGTGACAGAGCAACGGGCCGACTGGCGCGTTCGGCTCGGCGACTGGATTGACAGTCCCGGTCCCCGCAACTTCGTTATTGGTCTCATCATCCTCAACGCCATCATCCTCGGCCTGCAGACTTCGCCCGAGATTCGGACGGTAGCCGGGGATTGGATGCGGCTGATCAACGCCTTTGTGGTGGGGGTCTTCGTCCTGGAAGTGGGCGGCAAGCTGGTGGCCCGTGGCACCCGTTTCTGGGGTGACGGCTGGAATGTATTCGATTTTCTGATCGTCGCCATCTCCCTGGTCCCCGATTCCGCGGGTCTCTCGGTTCTTCGAGCACTCCGCATCCTGCGGGTGCTGCGCTTGCTCTCCACCGTTGGCCACCTGCGGGTGGTGACCGAATCCCTGCTCAAGGCCATTCCCGGTATCGGCTGGATCGGTCTGCTATTGCTGATTGTCTTTTATGTCTTCGGGGTCATGGGCACCGAGATGTTCGGCGAATCCTTTCCCCGCCAGTTCGGCCACGTGGGCGCCAGCATGTACAGCCTGTTCCAGATCATGACCCTGGAAGGCTGGTCGGAAGACATCGCCCGGCCGGTGATGGATGTCTATCCCTATGCCTGGGTCTATTTCATCATCTTCATTCTGATGTCCTCGTTTACGGTCCTGAACCTCTTCATCGGCATCATCGTCAACTCCATGCAGGAGCTGCACTGGACCGAAGAGGAGGCCAAGCAGGCCGAACGCGAGGACCAGGCGCGGCAGGAGCGGGAGCGCATGCTGCACCTGATCGAGGATCTCCACGCCAAGGTTGATCGTCTGGAATCCGAGGCCAACGGCCGAGACGGTGGACGATAAGCTGGGCCACTATCGCCAGCGCACACAGTTGCGGCCGGCTTCCTTGGCGTCATAGAGTGCCTCGTCGGCACGGCGGATCAGGGATTTGCCGGCTTCCCGACGATCATCGAAGGTGGCAACGCCGACACTGATGGTGATGGCGATATCGCCAGCGCTGGTGGTGATGGGGGCAGCGGCGACGCGTTCACGGATATCCTCGGCAATCTGGATGGCGTCCGCCTGACTGGACCCGGGAAGGACGATTCCGAACTCTTCCCCGCCAAGGCGGCCGATATGGTCACCACGACGGCGCCGGCTGCGCAGAAAGGGCATCAATTTGCGAAGGATCTCGTCGCCCACCGGATGCCCATAGCGATCATTGATGGGCTTGAAATGATCCAGATCGATCATCAACACGGCCAGCGGATCCTGTGAATTCCGGGCTTCGTCCAGAGCAGCTTTCAGTGCCCGCTGGAAACCGCGTCGGTTAAGGACGGCAGTGAGTGAATCCCGGTAGGCCATCTGTTCCAGGACGGCCTGTTTTTCCTTCTGGACCCGAACGTCCAGGGAAATGGCGGAAAAGCGAATCAGCTCACCTTCTTCGTTGCGGTGAGCCAGCAGGGTCGTCTGCACCGGGAGCTCCTTGCCTTTCGTATCCCGGTAGCACAGTTCACCACTCCACTGTCCCTGGGCCTTGGCGGCAGGCATGGCCGTCTCGGTCAGGGTCTTCAGGCTTTCCTCGGTGTGCGCCTGGCGTGTCATGAAGCCTTCCAGACTGTCTTCGGGCCCGATGCCAAGCACACGTCGCCCGGCGGTATTGAGAAAACGGAGGCGGCCATCGGGGTCACTGATTCCAATGATCGCTGGCGTCGCTTCAATGATTTCGAACAATTGCTGCCGGTCCTGTTCTGCCGCCCTGACTCGATTGAGATCCTCCATGACGCCATCAACGAATAGTTCACCCGATTCGAGGTATCGCTTGCGCACCGAGATGCGAAAATGACCAACGCGCCCCTTCAGGGTTCGCACCTTGACCGTCTGGGTATACCAGTCATCGGCCCTTTCCAGTCGTTCAAGAAAGATTTTACGGTCCGCCGTTTCCGCATAGAGTGCCGACACCGGTGTGGCCAGAAGATGCTCCACGCTGTCGGCTTCACTCAGGCGGACCATTTCATTATTGACAGAGAGGAATCGTCCCTTGCCATTGACGCTGCTGCGGTAGATGCCCACGGGCAGGTTCTCCACAACATCCATGAGAATCTCCAACTCCCGCTCATGATCATTGCGGGCAGTGACGTCATGGATGATTGAGACCAGGCGGGTTTCGTTGCCAAAGTTGACCGGAGAGCTATAGACCTCTACATCCCTGACTCTGCCGTCGGCAAGCCGGTGCTGGAACCGAAAGAAATTGCGCTTTTCCTTCAGCGCGGCTTCCATTTCCCGCTGGATGTCTGCCTTGGGAAGGATGTTGATGTCGGATATATTGCAACTGAGCAAGCTGTCACGGTCGTAGCCGTAATAGTCAACGGCTGAGGCGTTGACATCGCAAAGCCTGCCGGTATTCGGGTCAATAAGGAGCATGATGGCCACCGAGTGGTGGAACATCTGTTGGAACATGGACTGTCCGCTTTCCCTGATCGGCATGCCTTGTTGCGCCCCAGTTGCTCCGGTCTGCTAGCTTGGATACTACTGGCCGAGATGGGATGCGTCACGCTTTGCGTGGGACTGGTCCCGCAGTCCCAATGGCTGCTAGATTGGCACCCTGATCACGTGGAGGGAGAAGCGGAGATGGTCCTGGCCACTCTATTGGTTTATCTACTGCTGTTGCTGGCCATCGGAGCCTGGGCCCGTCAGCGGGTCAGTGATAGTGCCGACTTCCATCTGGCCGGCCGGCGCCTGGGGCCCGTGGTTGCGTCCCTGAGTGCCTCAGCCAGTTCTTCTTCGGTCTGGACCCTCCTTGGCATGAGCGGCGCAGCCTACGCCTGGGGGATTCAGGCGGTGTGGCTGATTCCGGCCGTGGTCTCGGGCTTTGCCATCAACTGGTTCCTGGTTGCCCCCCGCCTGCAGCAAAGCAGTCGCGATAACCAGGCTCTTACATTGGTGGAATACCTGGCCCACGGTACTCGGCCATCCATGCAGCGTGTGTTGAGGCTGCTGGGTGGTCTGCTGATTCTTTTTTGCTTTACCTTTTATGTTGCCGCTCAATTTGATGGTGCAGGCTCCGCCATCGCCACCGCGGTCCCGCAAGTCAGCACCACCAATGCCATTATCGTGGGTGCGGCCATTGTGATTGCCTATGTGGTCATGGGCGGCTTCTGGGCCGCCAGCGTGACCGATGCGGTTCAGGGTCTGATGATGCTCCTGGTTGCTCTGGTGCTGCCCTATGTGGCGCTGGCGGCAGTGGGTGGTCCGGTGGCTCTGATGGAAGGGCTGGCGGCCCTGAACGAACCCGGCCTGACCCGCCTGGTGGATCAGCCCAGTCTGCTTCTGGCCATGGTCTTCATTGTCGGTCTGTTTGGCATCGGCCTTGGTTACCCCGGCCAGCCTCATGTGGTTAATCGTTTCATGGCCATGCGCGACGGCCACGAGATCCGTCTTGCCCGCCGGGTGGCCCTGGGCTGGGCGGCCCTGATCTATATCGGCATGGTGGTACTGGGCTGGAGCGGTCGCGTTCTGATGCCCGAACTGCCTGACGCCGAGGATGTCCTTTTGGTACTCAGCGTGGACTTGTTGCCGGCGGTGATTGGCGGTTTGATCACAGGTGGCGTACTGGCCGCCATCATGTCCACTTCCGATAGCCAGCTGCTGGTGGCCAGTGGCTCGGTCAGTCACGACATGCGCCGTGGCGATTTTTCGGTCCTGGTGGATCGCCTGGTGGTAGTCACCGTGGGAATCGCCGCGGCCATCCTGGCTCTGCTGGTGCCCGAGAGCATTTTCGATCGGGTATTGTTCGCCTGGCAGGTGCTGGGTAACGGTTTCGGTCCCCTGTTGTTGGTCCTGCTCTGGCGCGGGCCGGTGGCCGATGCCTATCGCCTGGCAGCCATTGTCGTCGGTGCCGGTCTGACCATTTTCATCAGCTTCTTTCCCGATGCGCCGGGGAATGCGGTGGAGCGCCTGCTGCCCTTTTTCCTGTCCCTGCTGATCGCCTGGTTGGGCTATCGGCAGGCTCTTCGGCCATGACGGGAACAGTGGGTACCCTGCCGGGTCGAACGGGGGAGAGGCAATCGAGAGGTGGCTCATGGTCAAGATCACCACAGGCCGAACCCTGGCCGGCATGCTCATCGCCATGGGGCTGTTCATTACCGGCTGCGCCCATAACGGCATGACGGACCCGGAACGGCAATCGGCCTATGCCGAACCCAAGCGCCAAAGTGAATATTTCCGCTGCGTAGGCGGCTCCGCCATCCCCCGTTTCACCCCCGGCGGTAATGTCCCCGAGGAGCTCCAGGTGCCACGGGTGGGAGGCTGTCGCTACCGCTGACGGGCCCCATCGCGGATGAATCCGCTCCTAGGGCAAGATATTCCCAGGCCTGGAATCCGGCACCGTAGGAGCGAATTCACTCGCGATGCCCTAGGCTGATTGGTGCCTTGTTGCGCATCGATTGTTCAACGGTTGGTCAAGCGCAACTCAATGCGGCGGTTGCGGGCCCAGGCCTCGGGGCCGTCGCCGTCGTCCAGGGGTTGGTGTTCGCCGAAGCCGGCCGCGGCCAGGCGGTCTTCGGGCAGGCCCTGCTCTGAAAGATAGTGAACGATATTGAGTGCCCGGGCCGTTGAGAGCTCCCAGTTGGAGGGGAACTGCTCGGTGCGGATGGGGCGTCGGTCGGTGTGGCCTTCCACCTGCAGCACCCAGTCGATGTCGTCCGGGATGCGTGCGCTGATTTCCTCGAAGGTGTCGGCCAAGTGGTCCAGTGTCTCCCGGCCTTCTGAACCGATCTCCGCCGAGGCGCTTTCAAAGAACAGCTCCGATTGGAAACGAAAGCGATCGCCGACGATCTCGATTTCCTCCACATCGGCCAGGGCCTCGCGCAGGCGGCCGAAGAACTCCGAGCGATAGCGGTCCAGTTCTTCCACCCGCTCGGCCAGGGCCACATTCAGGCGCTCGGCCAGATCACTGATCTCCGCCCGCTGCACGGCAATGGTGGCCTCGGAGATATCCAGGGCCTCGGACAGGGCGGTGAGCTGCTCGCGCAGGGCGCGGATGTCATCCCTGAGCGCGGTCACCTGAGCCTGGGCCTCGGCGGAGATCGCTTCTTCCTCCTCCAGGGCCTCCGCTGTCTCATCCAGATCCCGCTCCAGAACCACGATGCGTGCTGACTGATCGTCCAGCTCGGCCTCGGCTTCGGCCAGTGCCGCTTCCCGGTCGCCCAATAGCTCGGCCAGCCGTGCCCGTGCCGCCTCGCTAACTGCCAGTTCGCCGGCCAGGGTTTCGCCCCGGGCCAGACTGGCGGCCAGGGCCTCGTCGAGCTCGGAGACCCGCGTTTCCAGGCGGCGCCGTTCCCGGCGCTCCATGGACAGGGTCTCGGCCAGTTCGGCAACTTCCTCTTCCAGGGCGCTGAGGGTCTGGTCGCGGTCGTAGAGCGCCTCGCTGGTGTAGAACTGGGCCACCACGAAGAACAGCAGCACGAAGACGAAGACCAGCAGAATCGTGGCCAGTACGTCCACGAATCCCGGCCAGATATCGAAGCGATCCCGCCCCCGGCGGCTGCTGCCAAACATGGCTTACTCCTGTCCCTTCTGCTGGTAGGCGATGGTCTTGGCCAGCAGCCGGATTTCCTCGCGCAGGGTGCCCACCAGCTGCTCACGGTCACGCTCCACCGAGGCGCGCAGGTCGCTGGTGGCCCGGGCCAGGTCGCGCAGCCCGTCCTGGAGGGCGGCATCCTCGCCGGCCTGGCGTTCGCCGGCATCGGCCAGGCGTTCCAGCACCGGGCGCAGCTCGGCCTGGGTCCGGGACAGGCCGGTCAGAGCCTTGCGCTCGCCCTGGCCTTGTTCGGTCAGGCGGGCCAATTCCGTCGCCAACTCAGTCAGACGGGCATCGGCAGCGCGGCGGTCTTCCTCGGAGCGCTGCATCATGCGCTGTAGCTGCTCCAGGGAATCGGCGGTCTGTTCCAGCAGGGCCTGGATATAGGCGGGCACATTGCCTTCCTCGCCGCCGCCGGAGAGGGCGCCACTGGCCAGGCGTGTCTGGCCGGAGAGCCATTCCTCCAGGTCGTTGTAGAAGCGGTTCTGGGCGGTGCCGGTCTGAAGATCGATAAAGCCCAGCACCACCGCGCCGGCGAGACCGAACAGGGAGGAGGAAAAGGCCGTGCCCATGCCGCCCAGCGGGGCTTCCAGGCCGGCCTTGAGATCCTCGAAGAAGGCCGCGGCACTGCGGTCCTCGATGGACAGCCCGGCGATGACATTGCCCACCGCGCGCAGGGTGTCGAGCAGGCCCCAGAAGGTGCCCAGCAGACCGAGAAAGACCAGCAGGCCGATGAAATAGCGGGAGAGGTCGCGGGACTCATCCAGCCGAGCGCGGACACCATCCAGCAGGGTGCGCAGTGAAAGGGTGGATAGCCTGAGATTGTCACCCTCGCGGCCGGTGAGCAGCCGGGCCATGGAGCCCAGCAGGCGGCTCTCGCCGGGGGCATCGGCCTGGCCCTTGCGAAAATCCCGGATCCAGTGCTGCTCGGGGCGCAGGATCAGGACCTGGCGGAAATTGATCAGAATCCCCACCAGCAGTACCGACAGGATCAGGCCATTGAAGACCGGGTTGGCCATGAAGGCCTGTTCCAGGGGGCGGTAGAGTAGCAGGGCGACGGCGACTACGGCGCCCAGGAACAGCGCCATCCACACGATTACACGGGCGGGGTCTCTCACGACGGCATCTCCTTGTTCCGGAATTTCCGAGTATCACATGAGCCGGGTGCACTTTGCAGCCGTGCCCGGGGACAGGGCTTGCGGCCCGGATGGGGTAGAATGCCCTGCAATCCGCCGCATTTCATCGTGTCCACAGACAAGGGAGTGACATGGGGGCGCCAGCCACTGTCCAGCTTGAAGGGCAAAGCCTGACCTGCGCGGGAGAGTGGCGTCTGCCGGGCGTGGCGGCGCTTGAAGCCCGGCTTGAGCAGTTGTCGCTGCCCCGAGGCAGGCTGGAGATTTCGGGGGAAGCCCTGGAAGGCCTGGATGTGGCCGGTGCCCGGCTGCTGCATCGTCTGGTGTCACGCGTGGAGGCGGCCGGCGGCGAGGTCAATCTCCATCTTTGCGAAGAGCACCGGCGTCTATTGGAGCTGGCGGCCAGGGTTCGTCGTCCCGAGCGCCTGCATGAACCCCGTGAAAGCTTCCTCAGTGAAGTGGGGCGGGTCAGTTGGGAGCACTGGTGGGAGTTTCGCGGATTCCTGGGGTTTCTCGGAGAAGTGGTCGCGGAATTTGCTCGACGCCTGCTGCGGCCCTCCACCGCCCGTCCCCGCCGTTTTCTCAATGAATTGGAGCAGGGCGGCGTTCGGGCGGTGCCGATCGTGGCCGTCCTGAGTTTCCTCGTCGGTCTGGTCATTGCCTATCAGCTCAGTACCGCCCTGGATACCTACGGGGCAACGGTCTTCCTTCCCGAATTGCTCACCACCACCATGCTGCGGGAATTAGGCCCCTTGATTGTCGCCATTCTGGTGGCGGGGCGCACCGCATCATCGTATGCGGCCGAGCTTGGGACCATGAAAATCAATGAAGAGATCGATGCCCTCAGAACGCTTGGCATCAGTCCTTTCGATATGCTGATCCTGCCCAAGCTGCTGGCCCTGATTTTCGCCCTGCCGTTATTGACCGTGCTGGCCGGCCTGAGCGGCATGCTGGGTGGTGCGCTGGTCAACTGGGCCGTTCATGAACAGGGTGTGACCGCCTTTCTGCAACGACTGCCTGAAGGCATGAGCTACCGCCATTTCTGGTTGGGCCTGGTCAAGGCGCCGGTCTTCGCCGCCGTCATCGCCCTGATCGGTTGTCGCCAGGGCTTGCGGGTCAAGCGCGGGGCCGGCGGTGTGGGGCAGGCCACCACCCGGGCCGTGGTGCAGGCCATCTTCGCCGTGATCGTCATCAATGCGGTGTTTTCCATCATCTACAATTTGCAGGGGCTATAGAGATGGCTGCCGGGGAAAGCGTCATCCGGGTAAGAGGGCTGGTCAATCGCTTTGGTCAGCACCGGGTTCATGATGGTCTGGACCTGGATGTCTTCTCGGGCGAGATTCTGGGGCTGGTGGGCGGCAGTGGTGCCGGCAAGACGGTCTTGCTGCGTACCCTGCTCGCCCTGCGGCAACCGCAGGCGGGCAGCATAAGGTTCTTCGGTGAAGAACTGGTGGGCGCGTCCGAAGCCAGACTGCGTGCGCTGCGCCAGCGGATCGGCATGTTGTTCCAGGGTGGCGCCCTGTTTGGCGGTCTGAATGTCATCGACAACCTGACCCTGCCCTTGCGGGAGCATACGGATCTGTCATCGGCAGTGGCCGAAGAACTGGCGCTGATCAAGCTGGAGATGGCCGGCCTGGAACCGGAAGTCGCCTGCCTGTATCCCAATGAGCTGAGCGGCGGCATGATAAAGCGAGTGGCCCTGGCACGGGCCCTGATCATGGACCCGGAGGTTTTGATCCTGGATGAGCCCACGGCCGGACTGGATCCTGTCAATGCGGCCGCTTTTGATGCCTTGATTGTGGAACTGAGTCGCCTGCTGGGATTGACCGTGCTGATGGTCACCCATGACCTGGATGCCCTCTGGCAGAGTACGGATCGCGTTGTTTACCTGGGCCAGGGGCGTGTTCTGGAGCAGGGGCCGATTGACACATTGAGTCAGTCTCAGATCCCAGCGGTTTCCCGATATTTTGCCGACCGGCGCAGCCGCGAGCGAATGAATTGATCAGAGGTTCCTCAAGGAACACTGGAAACGAGTGATGGAAACCAACAGCAATTACACCCTGACCGGATTATTCGTGCTGGTCTTCCTGGTCGCCGCCATCGTGCTTAGTTTGTGGATCGCCGGTGACCTGCGTCGGGGCGAGACGACTTTCTACACCGTTTACATGGCAGAGCCTGTTTCGGGTCTGGCGGAAAACTCCCGGGTCCTGATGCAGGGGGTGCCGGTGGGTCGCGTTCACAGTCTGTCCCTGGATCCGTCGGATCCACGACGGGTCAAGGTGACACTGGACCTGGCGGCCGATACACCGGTACGTGCCGACACCACCGCCGTGCTGAGAAGTCAGGGGGCCACCGGTCTTCTGCGCCTGGAGCTTGAGGGTGGCAGCCCCGATGCAGGTCCCCCGCCCCAGCCCGAAGGCGAGCCCTATCCCGTGATCCAGTCACGCCTGTCCTTCTGGGCCCGCCTCGACGACAGCGTGGATGATGGCATGGAGGCGGTGGAAACCGTGGCGCGTCAATTGAATCGCTTGCTCACTGATGAGAACACCGATGCCCTGGCCGCCTCCATTCAGAACCTGGAAAGCCTCACCGCTGCCCTGGCCCGCAATGCGGAACAGATGGATGAACTCATGGCGAGTACTGCCGGCATGGCCCGTCAGGGCGAGCGGATTGGCGAACGGGTGCCGGAGACCATTGACCGTCTGGATGAGGCCCTGGGCAGTTTTAATACCCTGGCCGGACAATTGGAACGGACCGCTGCGGAGATGGAGGGGACTGCCTCCGCCGGGCGGGTGGGCGTCGAGTCATTCAATCGGCGGACCCTGCCTGAACTGGAGGCCATGCTGGATGACCTGCGCCAGGCCAGTGACAGCCTGCGCCGCCTGGGTGATCAACTGGAAGATGAACCCCAGCGATTGATATTGGGCCCACCGGAAGTCGAACCCGGTCCGGGTGAACGATAGGGGAATAATGATGAAGGCATTTCGAATCACTCGGGTCGTGGCTGTAACGGCCCTGATCATGATGGTCTCTGCCTGCACCATCGGCCCCACTCGGGGTGAGGCGCCGCGTCTGCACCTCCTGGAATGGGACGGCAGCGGCGTTGAGGCAGCAGCAGAGCGTCGTGATGCTGTCCTGCTGATTGCCACGCCGTCCGCCTCGCCGGGGCATGAAAGCGCGGCCATGAAATATCGACAGCAGGGGTACGAGCTTCGGCAGTTCGCCCGCAATCGCTGGGCCGACAAGCCCGCCCGTCTGATTGCCACGGCCCTTACCGAGGCCCTCGAAGACAGCGGCCAGTTCCGCCATGTGGCGGCGCCCGGCAGTCGCGTCAATGCCGACTATCGCCTGGACAGTGAACTGGTTCGCCTCGAGCAGTTGTTTGAAAATGAGGCCAGTGGGCTGCGTCTGACTATACGATACCGCCTGGTGGATCTGAAGACCGGTGAGGTTCTCGGCAGTCTGCGTCAGGAGCTGCGGGAGAGCAGTGAGAGCAATGATCCCGCGGGCGGTGTGGCAGCCGCCAACCGGGCCTTGAATAAAGGCCTGCTTGCCCTGCTTGAGGCATTGCCAGCTTGGCTGGAGGCCGCCACCGACCATGACTGAGATCCGTGATGCCCGTGACACGGATTTGGACTGGGTACTCACGCTCAACCGGGAGTGGGAGGCAGTCCTGAGTCCGCTGGATGGTGAGCGCCTGAAACGACTGCATGAGCAGGCGGCGGTGCATCGCATTGCCGAGCCGGCCGGCCGGCCCACCGCCTTTCTGATGGCCTTCCGGGAAGGCAGTGGCTATGACAGCAGCAACTATCGCTGGTTTGCCCAACGCTATCCCCGCTTTCTCTACATCGACCGGGTGGTGGTGGCCAGCGCCGCCCAGGGTCATGGTCTGGGCAAGGCCCTCTACCAGGATCTATTCCGCATCGCCCGCTCCTGGGGGATCACGACCGTCTGTTGCGAGTTCGATGTGATGCCGCCCAACCCGGTGTCGGAGCGGTTCCATGAAGCCCTCGGGTTCCAAGAGGTGGATCAGCGCCGCTACGGCACGCCCCCGAAAATGGTCTCTCTGCGCGTCATTCAGATCTGATTGTTGGGCAATGCCTTTCACTGGCTTGATGCAAATCAAGCCGTTATCTTCTCAATTGGCTATGCTTTCTAT
>NZ_SLKM01000236.1:0-3853 GCF_007134575.1 Natronospira sp. | reverse complement strand
GGGAACAACAGGGCTGCCCAGGCGGTGACCGTGTTCTGCCAGTCCAGGGCAATTATCAGCAACAGCAGCGCGGCCCAGGCGGGGAAGTTTTCCTTGAGGTTATTGTGGGCGCGCACTGCCCGCTCACCCCAGGGCTGCAAGGGCGGCAGGCCCTCCGTTTCCCGGTTGGAGGCCAGCCAGCGCACGCCGAAGGTCTCCTTCTTGGCCACCGAGGCCGGCAGCCAGGCCAGGGCCATCAGGAGGCTGGCCAGTACCAGCCCCCAGGCCTCCAGCATCAACTCTGACTCCCGCTGTCACCGGCAGAGCCCGTCGTCGTGCTGCTGCCACCACTGCTTTTGGCAGTCTTTTTCTTGGCCGCCTTCTTGCGGGTGGTCTTCTTGCTGCCGCGACTGGCCCCGGCCTTGCCCACCGGACCACTGGGCCACTTATCGAAGGGAAACGGCAGGTCCTCGCTGTTGAAACTCAAAAAGCACAGGACCTGATACCCCCAGGTGCTCATACTCTGACCGAATGCACGCAACTGTTCGTTGGGCTGGCCGGCAAACAACTGCCACAGGAAAAGCACCAGAATGATCACACCGAATACAAAGCTGGCGACCCAGGCAAAGAACAGAAAGATCACCATGTAGAGCAAGCGCAGCCAGGTGGCCCGCGACTTGACGTGTTCCCTTATGTCCTCGCTATCGAAATCATCCGCTTTCATGGGACCTCCAGAATGGTTATCGGGGGGTGCTTTTGCGCGAAGCCTAGCACACCCTTACTATGGAAGGATTACACAGAAAATTCCACATGTTTAATCTGATCAGAAACTGGCGTGAAAAACGCCGACTTCAAGCCCTCCCCGTTACGCCGGCCCAGTGGGAATCGGCGACTGCCGACTGGCATGTGATGCGGCGTTACCAGGGAGAGGCCCGCGAAAGGCTCCGGGAACTGAGTCTGCGATTCCTGCTGCGCAAACGCTTTGAAGCCGGCGGTGGCCTGATGGTTACCGATGCCATGCAACTGCGCATTGCCACCATGGCCGCCGTGCCCATTCTGGAGCTTGGCCTGGACTGGTATGACGGCTGGTACTCCATCATTCTCTACCCGGCCGAGTTTGTTCCCACCCAGGAATATGAGGATGATTTCGGCGTTGTTCATCGCGACCGCCACCCCCTGAGCGGCGAAGCCTGGCTCCAGGGCCCGGTCATCCTGTCCTGGAACGATGTCATGGCCGCCGACCCGGACGCCGCCTACAACGTGGTCATTCACGAGCTGGCCCACAAGCTGGACATGCTCAGTGACGGTCCCAACGGCTCCCCGCCCCTGCATCGGGGCATGGACCCGGAGGCCTGGACCCGGGCCTTTACCGACGCCTGGGAGGATCTGGAGGCCCGAGTGGAGGAGGAAGCGCCCCTGCCCCTGGATCCCTACGCCCTGGAGAACCCCGGCGAATTCTTCTCCGTGGCCAGCGAGACCTTCTTCGAGTCGCCCCGCCGAATCCGGGATGCCTGGCCGGACCTTTACGAACAGCTACGCCTGTTTTACCGCCAGGACCCGGCCGCCGCTTGAGAAGCGGGCCCATCTTGCGCAGAATTGCGCCTCCATCGGAGATCCATCTGATTACCGCAGCGACGAGGAGCCTGCATGACCGCCCTGGAGAAATCCCCCGCCCCCCTCATCGATATTGGCGCCAATCTGAGCCACGACAGCTTCGATCATGACCGGGATGCGGTCATCCAGGCCGCCGACGAAGCCGGTGTCAGCCGCATGATCCTCACCGGGGCCAGCGTCAAGGGCAGCCGTCAGGCCCTGGCCCTGGCTGAACAATGGCCCGATCGCTTCTGGAGCACCGCCGGTGTGCATCCCCATATGGCCAAGCATTATGTGGATGAAACCAACGGCATTCTGCGCGGCTTCCTGGCCTCGGAGAAATGCGTGGCCGTGGGTGAATGCGGCCTGGACTACTTCCGGAACTTCTCCGAACCGGCAGACCAGCAACAGGCCTTCCGGGCCCAGCTGGAGATTGCCTGCGAGATTGGCTATCCGGTCTTTCTGCACCAGCGCGATGCCCATGAGGATTTTCTTGCCATCCTCGACGAATACCTGCCGCGGCTGTCGAGCGCCGTGGTGCACTGCTTCACCGGCAGCGGCGAGGAATTGGCGCACTACCTGGAACGGGACCTGTATGTGGGGATCACCGGTTGGATCTGCGATGAGCGCCGCGGGACGCACCTGCGCGACATCGTCCACCAGATCCCGGATGATCGCATCATGATCGAAACCGACGCGCCCTATCTGCTGCCACGGGATCTGAAACCCAAGCCTTCGACCCGGCGCAATGAGCCCAAATGGCTGCCCCATGTGCTGGCTCGCGTGGCAGAATGCCGCAACGTGGACCCCGAAACCCTGGCACGCCAGACGACGGCGAATGCCGAGCGCTTCTTTCGGCTGGCCTGAGCTTCGGGTGAGGGGTGAGGGGTGAGGGGTGAGGAGCCGTACTCCCCTAACTCCTGACCCCTCACCCCTAACCGTATGACCGTATCACCGTCAAAATACAGAGAGCGCGAATATGGATAGCAAGGCCCTGCAGCAGTTTGTGAACGGCAAGTGGGATGAGGAGATCATTCCGGAGCTTGAGGAGTACATCAAGATTCCGGCCAAGTCTCCCGACTTTGACGCCGACTGGGAGAAGCACGGCTACATCGATGAAGCGGTGAAGCATGCCGAGGCCTGGTGCCGAAAGCAGCCGGTGGACGGCATGTCGGTGGAGGTGGTCAAACTCGAGGGCCGCACGCCCCTGCTGTTCATCGAGATCGAGGGCCAGAAACCCGGCACCGTGGTGCTCTACGGGCATCTGGACAAGCAACCGGAATTCACCGGCTGGGAGCCGACGCTGGGCCCCTGGAAGCCGGTGATTCGCGACGGCAAGCTCTACGGCCGGGGTGGCGCCGACGACGGCTATGCGGTCTACGGCTCACTGACCGCTATTGCCGCCCTGCAGAAACAGGGCATTCCCCACGCCCGCTGCGTGCTGCTGATCGAGACCTGCGAGGAGTCCGGCAGCTATGACCTGCCCCCCTATATCGATCACCTGAAGGATCGGATCGGCAATCCGGACATGGTGGTCTGCCTGGACGCCGAGTGTGGCAACTACGAACAGCTCTGGACCACCACCTCCCTGCGCGGGAACCTGGTCGGCACCCTGCGGGTGGATGTGCTTGAGGAAGGCGTACACTCGGGTAGTGCCAGCGGCATCGTGCCCTC
This sequence comes from Natronospira sp., assembly GCF_007134575.1. Classification (NCBI taxonomy): domain Bacteria; kingdom Pseudomonadati; phylum Pseudomonadota; class Gammaproteobacteria; order Natronospirales; family Natronospiraceae; genus Natronospira; species Natronospira sp. Next base: position 607 of record NZ_SLKM01000236.1, on the reverse strand, counting down.
CAGCTTCCGGGTCCTGCGTGAAGTGCTCGACCGGGTTGAAGACCCGGCTACCGGCGAGATGCGGCTGGAGGAGCTCAAGGTGGAGGTCCCGGCGGAGCGCCTGGACCAGGCCCAGGCCGCCGCGGACGTGCTGGGCGAGTCCATCGCAAGGAAATATCCCTTTTCTTCCAAAGAGATGGAGCCAGTTTCTGATAAGCCACTTGAACTGCTGCTGAATAATTCCTGGCGGCCTACCCTGTCGGTCACCGGGGTCGACGGCATCCCGGATTTCGCCAATGCCGGCAATGTGCTGCGACCCTACACGGCGGTCAAGCTGAGCTTCCGCCTGCCGCCCACCTGTGACGCCCAAAAGGCCGGCGAAGCGGTCAAGAAGGCCGTGGAGACCGACCCGCCCTACGGCGCTAAGGTGGAATTCAGCATCGATTCACCCCAGAACGGCTGGAACGCCCCGGCCATCGCCGACTGGCTGGACGAGGCCATGCAGGCCGCCTCCAACCGCCATTTCGGCAAGGACGCCATGTACATGGGCATGGGTGGCAGCATTCCCTTCATGGGCCTGCTGGCCGAGAAATTCCCCGAATCCCAGTTCCTGGTCACCGGCGTCCTC
>NZ_SLKM01000013.1:0-14343 GCF_007134575.1 Natronospira sp. | reverse complement strand
CACTAGACAGGCTGCGTGTATTGTCACTTAACGACGGGGACCACATGGCAACGCTTCTGGCTGAACATTTGGAGATTTTCAAAGCAGTGCGCGATGGTTGCGCCGAACAAGCGCAGGACGAAATGCGCCGACATCTGCGGCGGGTGCGGGGAAACCAGAAAGAAATCTTCCGACGCATCAATCGCGCTTTTGGCGAGGCCCTGGTTGCCGAGAATATTTCCGCCGAGGTGGGAAGCCGCGAGAAGCATATCTACAGCATCTATCAAAAGATGCGGAAGAAGCGTCTGTCATTGACGGATGTGCTGGATGTCTACGGCTTTCGGGTAACGGTGGACAAGGTGGATACCTGTTATCGGGTGCTCGGTATTGTCCACAACGTCTACAAGCCGGTGCCGGGGCGCTTCAAGGACTATATCGCCATCCCCAAGGCCAACGGTTATCAGTCCCTTCACACCACGCTGTTCGGTCCTCACGGTGTGCCCATCGAGGTTCAGATCCGCACCCATGAGATGGATCGCATTGCCGAATCCGGGATTGCCGCTCACTGGCTCTACAAGGGGGCCGACAAGGAGGGGCTTTCCGCGCCGGAGGAAATCCGGGCCCGGGAGTGGCTCAAGGGCGTGCTGGAAATGCAGAAGGGTTCCGGCAACTCCATGGAGTTTCTGGAAAACGTCAAGGTCGACCTGTTCCCCGACGAGGTCTATGTGTTCACGCCCCGGGGTGATATCCGGCGTCTGCCGCGGGGTGCCACGGCAGTGGACTTCGCCTATGCCGTGCATACCGATGTGGGTAATGCCTGTGTGGCTGTCAAGATCAACCGCCGTCTGGCACCGCTGCGGACCCGGCTGGTGAATGGTCAGACCGTGGAGATCATTACCGCCGAGAATGCCCGACCCAATCCGGCCTGGCTCAACTTTGTGGTGAGCGCCAAGGCGCGGGCCGCCATCCGTCATTACTTGAAAAATGTCCATCAGGAAGAAGCGGTGGAGATGGGACGGCGTCTGCTTGAGCGGGCCCTGGGCGAACTGGGCTTCAAGTTGCGCCAGATCCCCCGTTCCCGCTTCAATGCCTTGCTGAAAGAGTTTCACATGGAAGATGCCGAAGAGCTCTATGAGCAAATCGGCCTGGGCCAGCGGGTCGGGCCCATCGTCGCCCGTCGACTGCTCCCGGACGAAGAACTGGGTGAAGCGCCGGCGGGCAGCAGTGGCCCCCTGACCATCAGCGGTACCGAGGGCATGGTGGTGACACTGGCCCGCTGTTGCTATCCCATTCCCGGTGACCCCATCGTCGGCTATCTCAGTCAGGGCCGTGGCATCGTGGTGCATCGGGATGATTGCACCAACCTCAATGAATACAGCAACGATCCCGACAAGTGGGTCGAGATCCAGTGGGAGAAGGGACTGGCGCGGGACTTCTCCGTGGATGTGAAAGTGGACGTGGAGAACAAGCGCGGCGTTCTGGCCTCGGTTGCCGCCACCATGTCGGAAGAAGGCTCCAATATCGAGCATGTGGACGTTCAGGAGCGCGATGGCGCTCATACGACCCTGCATTTCGTGTTCAACGTTCGTGACCGCAAGCACCTGGCCACCATCATGCGCTCCATCCGCGCCATGCCCGAGGTCCTGCGCATCGTTCGCACGCATGCGTGAGCTACGAGCTGCGAGCTACGAGCCAGGCACTCAGAACTCAGTACTCAGAACTCAGCACCCAGAATTCCCCTTCCCCTTGCAGTCCGTCCTGCCAGCACCGAAACTTGAGACTTCCCCATTTGCTGAAAAAACGGAGTCCCCATGTCGCGTGAGGTGATTCATTCGGACAAGGCGCCGGAAGCCATCGGACCTTATTCTCAGGCCATCCGGGTTGGTGAAACGGTCTATCTCTCCGGGCAGATTCCCCTGGACCCGGCCACCGGCAGTCTGATCGAGGGCGATATCGAGGCACAGGTCCGGCGGGTGTTCGATAATCTTTCTGCGGTCTGCGAAGCGGCCGGTGGCAGCCTTGCCGATGTGGCCAAGCTGCAGATTTATCTCGTCGACCTGTCCCATTTCGGCACCGTCAACGAGATCATGCAGGAATATTTTCAGCAGCCCTACCCCGCCCGCGCCGCCCTCGGTGTGGCCCAGCTACCCAAGGGGGCGGAGGTGGAGATGGATGGCGTGCTGGTGTTGCAGCGCTGAACTCATGAGCCAGCCGGAGGCAAAGCCCGATAGCGCGGTTTCCGATCTGGTCCGGCTCAAGGGCGTTGGGCCCAAGCTGGCGGAAAAACTTGGCAAGCTTGGCATCCACGGCGTTCGGGATCTGCTCTTTCATCTACCGCTGCGTTGGGAGGACCGAACCCGGGTCGTGCCCATGGGCAGTCTCCGCCCGGGTGACCGGGTGGTGGTGGAGGGCCGTGTTCAGCATGTGGAGACGGTCTATCGCCGTCGCCGCAGTCTGCTGGTTTCCATTGCCGATGGCAGCGGCAGTCTGCTGCTGCGGTTCTTCCATTTCTCCCGTGCCCAGCAAGAGCGCCTGAAACGCGGTGTGCAACTGCGTTGCTTTGGTGAGGCCCGGCGGGGCAGGCGGGGCCTGGAAATGGTCCATCCCGAGTATCGGGAGGTGTCGGCGGATACCCCGGTGGAGGAAGCCCTCACTCCGGTCTATCCCACCACCGAGGGGCTGAATCAGAATCGTTTGCGTGCGCTCATCGATCAGGCCCTGGCCTTGCTGGACAATGACCCGGCCCTGCTCCGCGACCTTCTCCCTGAAAGCATGCTCCCGGCCAATCTGCGCATGGACCTGCGTGAGGCCCTGCGGGTCATTCATCGGCCGCCGCCCTCCATTTCCTTGCAGGCCCTGACCGAGGGCGAGCATCCGGCCCGACGCCGACTGGCATTCGAGGAACTGCTCGCCCAGCGCCTGAGTCTGCGTCTGGCCCGTGCCCGTTTTCGTCAGGATCCGGCGCGCGCGCTGCACGGTGATGATCGCCTGGTGCCGACTTTTCTGGAGTCACTCGATTTCACCCTGACCCCGGCCCAGCAGCGAGTGCAGGCAGAAGTCTTCAAGGACCTGTCCCGGGAAGAGCCCATGCTGCGCCTGGTGCAGGGGGATGTGGGCTCGGGCAAGACCGTGATTGCGGTCCTCGCCGCGCTTCGGGCGGTGGAGGCCGGTGGTCAGGTGGCGGTCATGGCGCCCACCGAAATCCTGGCCGAACAGCATTTGCAGAATTTTCGCGAATGGCTGGAACCCCTGGGTCTGCGGGTGGGCTGGCTATCCGGCAAACAGGCCGCTGCCGAGCGGCGCTGGACACTGAAGGCGGTGGCCCACGGCGAGATTGATGTGGTGGTGGGTACCCATGCCCTGTTTCAGGCGCAGGTCCGTTTCCGGGATCTGGCTCTGGCGGTGGTGGACGAGCAGCATCGCTTCGGTGTCCATCAACGCCTCGCCCTGCGTGAAAAGGGCGAGCAGGGCGGTCGTCAGCCCCACCAGCTGATCATGACCGCCACGCCCATTCCGCGCACCCTGGCCATGACCGCCTACGCCGACCTGGATGTGTCGGTGATCGATGAGTTGCCGCCGGGCCGAACGCCGGTGAAGACCGTGGCCCTGCCCGAGTCCCGCCGTGCCGAGGTGGTGGCGCGTGTCGCTGATAATTGTGCCGAAGGCCGCCAGGTCTACTGGGTCTGTCCGTTGGTGGAAGAATCAGAGCTATTGCAATGTCAGGCCGCTGAAGACAGTGCCCTGGCCCTGCGTGAAGCCTTGCCGGGGATTGAAGTGGGTCTGGTCCATGGTCGCATGAAGGCGGTGGACAAGGAATCGGTCATGCAGCGCTTCAAGGCCGGCGAAATCCGATTGCTGGTGGCGACCACGGTCATCGAGGTGGGCGTCAATGTTCCCAACGCCAGCTTGATGATCATCGAGAATGCCGAGCGCCTGGGTCTGTCCCAGCTACACCAGCTTCGGGGGCGAGTGGGCCGGGGGAGCGCGGCCAGCAGTTGTGTCCTGCTTTACCGGCCGCCCTTGAACGAGATTGCCCGTGCCCGGCTGGAAATCATGCGCGAGACCAATGACGGTTTTCAGGTGGCGCACCGCGATCTGGATCTGCGGGGGCCCGGCGAAGTGCTTGGCACCCGCCAGACCGGTGCCGCCGAACTGCGCATTGCCGATCTCATGCGCGACCGGGACCTGCTTCCTGAGGTGGCCGAGGTCGCTGATCCCTTGCTCCGCGACCATCCTGAGGCAGCCCACGCCCTCATGGCTCGCTGGGTGGGCGAGGCCGGGCGTTATGTCGGCGTTTGATCGTCTCTAACTGCTGACGGCCAGACCCGGTTTCGGCCCTTTTCCTTGGCCTGGTAGAGGGCCTGGTCCGCTTTCCGCAGCAGCTCGTTTGAGCGCTCATCGGCACCCGGATGCACGCTCGCCCGACCAATGGACAGGGTGACGCAGCGGGCTACCGGTGAGGCGCGATGGGGAATGCCCAGATCACTTACCCGCCGCCGCAGGCGTTCGGCAATCGTTGTGGCCTCAGTTCCGTCCACGCCGGGCAGGAGGATGACGAACTCCTCGCCGCCGAAGCGAACCAGGGTGTCTTGCGGTCGCAGCAGCCCCTGCAGGGCGTCCACGATCTGGCACAGACAGTGATCGCCGGTGAGATGGCCGTGGGCATCGTTATATTCCTTGAAATGATCGATATCCAGTATCAGCAGACTGAGGGGCTGGCCCCTTTCGGCGCAGTCTCGCCAGTTGGACGTGAGGCAGTCACGCAGCTGGCGCCGGTTGCCGGCCCCGGTGAGGCCGTCCCGCGATGCCTGGGTGCTGAGTTGGGCATTGGCCTGCTCCAGGGCCGCGGTTCTCTCCTCAACCAGGCGTTCCAGCTGACGGCGGCGACTGCGGGCTCGGTAAAGACCCAGGGCGGAAAGCCCGCCGAGGCCGATCATTGCCGCAGTGACCAGCAGCAGAGGAAACCAGATGGTCTCGCGAAAGGGTGCCTTGACTTGCAAAGCCAGCCTTGCAGTCTGCTCACTCCAGATACCATCTTCGTTGGCGGCAAGTATCTCCAGGGTGTATTCGCCTGCTGGCGGATGAGCCAGCAAGAGGCTGCGGCGATTGCCCACATCCACCCAGGGGCTGGTCTCACCCAGGCGATAACGAAATCGCATGCGTTCGGGTGCGATGAAGCTCAAGCCCGTGTACCGGACCTCCAGCTCCCGACGGTCAGCGGGTATGGTGACCGTGTCATCGACAGGGACCGGCTCCCCGCCAACCCGTACGGATTCGATATGCACCGGTGGCGGTCGCAGCTTGAGGGTGTCTTCCTCTCCGCCCAATTGGACAATGCCATCCACGGTGGGGAACCAGTAACGCCCTTGTGCATCGCGCAGTCCGGCGGGCTGACCGCCGCCATTGGTTTCTGCCACCCGCATCCCATCCCGCGTTCCCAGCAGTTGTACATCGGCGCGTGAACGCTCCCCTCGGATCACTTCCAACAGTTCACTGCGCGAGACACGAGAGATACCCCGGTTGCCGCTCATGATCAGTCCCTCCCGATCATCGCGAAGGATACGGGATATCACCGATTCCTTGAGGCCATGACGCTGGTCCAGGACATGCAACGCCTCGCCGTCGAAGAACTGCAGGCCGGCCCCATAGGTGCCCATCCAGATACCGGCGTCATCCCGATGGATTTCCCGCACCCGCGCCCCGCGCAGTCGTGGATCATCACTGATGGGGCTTGCCTGAAGTGGTCCGTCGCCATCCGGGACCGGTGCCTGGTAGGCGCCTTCGTTGGTGGCCAGCCACAGTCTGTCGTCCTCAAGACGGATCTGGACGATGAAATGTGTTTCGCTGCCTTCAAGCCGGCGAAACTGGTCATTGTCTGCGTGGTAGCGGAACAGGCCCTGATTGCTGCCCAGCCAGATACTGCCGTCAGGACCCTGGTGAAGGGCCGTGACCACAATGTCATCGGCCTGATCCTCGCTGCTCCCTGCCGCCGCGGCCAGGGCGATCTGCCTGAAATCCTGCTCCCCGTCCCGCCGGAAAACCCCACCGCCATAGCTGCCTGCCCAGAGTCTGTTCTGGTCGTCGAGCAGCAGGCTGTAGATGCAGCTGTTGGCCAGCCCATGGTTCTCATTGAAGCGCTCGATCACCTCGCCATCCCGGAAGCGATGAACCCCGGAGCAGACGCCGCCGAGCCACAGATCGCCGCGGCTGTCCGCAACCATTGGCAGGATGGAATGATCCAGGGGGCTGCCGTCGCCGCCATGGGCAATGACGGATCCGTCGCGGAGACGGTTCAGGCCGCCGCCATCGGTGCCAATCCAGAGACTGCCTTCCGGATCCTGAAAAAAGGCGCTGATACTGTGGTGACTGAGACCGTCGTCACGGGTGAATAGCTGGTGGCCGCCGGCGTTCACCCGTCCGACCCCCAGCCCCTGGATGCCGGCCCACAGATTGCCCTGAGTGTCTCGGTGCAGGGCACGGATGGAATAGCCATCCCTGTCCGACCAGTGCCACTCGGTGCTCTCAAGACGCTGATCACCCGCCTCATTCAGACGGAGATGAAAAAGGCCCCGGTCGCCTCCGATCCAGAGTCCGTCCTTCTCACCCACCAGACTGTAGACATGCATGCCGGCGGCCTCGCCCACGGACAGCGGTTGAAAGCGACCGTCAGACTGCTCCAGAAACACCCCGTCCAGGCCGGCAACGGCAAGCCGTTGCCGGGGGCCGAAGCGGGCCAGGCTCATCATCGCCGAGCCCTCGGGCAGACCGTTCTCCACTGCTTCCAATGACTCGCCCTGGAGTCGGAATAGCCCATTGTTGGCGGCAATCCAGGCCCGGTTCTCGTCCCCGATGGCCGCGGACAGCGGCCATCGCATCTCGTTGTCGTGATTGGCGATGGGGTGGGCCTTCTCGCCGTCAAAAAACACCAGTCCCCGCAGCTCGCCGCTGACCCAGAATCCATGCGAATGGGCGCCAATGATGCGCAGTCGCCGGCCCGGCAGCCGCTCATCTTCCAGGCGGTGGAAGCGTTCGCCGTCGAAGCGAATCAATCCGTCATAGGTGGCCAGCCAGAGATAGCCCCGGGGGCCGAGGGTGAGGCCGTTGATGGAGTTCTGGGGGAGTCCGTCCTGGCTGGTCCAGACCTCATGGATGTACTGATCGACATCGCGCTTGGGATCCAGGGCGGTCACCGGGCCGGCCATCAGCGAGGTAATCAGGAGCAACACGCTCATTGCGGGCCATTGCCGATGCACTCCCTGCCGTATCACCTATTGCTCCCTTCGGGCATCCGCCCGGCATTCTGAAATCTTGATCTGTCGTCAGTATAGCGAAAGCCGTCGCCACTGCCTGCGGGGCTGCCGGCGGCCATCCGCGGCGATGCTACAATGACCGCCGCCATGAGCCAGAGCAGCCCACAGCCGGAAATCCAGACCCACGCCAAATGGTGCCCGCCCGACTCGGTGGCAGCGGCGCTGCGCCCGGCGATCTGGCCCTGGCTAACGGAAACCGGCTCCCTGACCAACCGTCTGCAGTCCGAGTTCGGTCAAGCGGTGGAAGTGGAGCGCTTGAGCGAGGCCAATGACGGTGATGGGGCCCTGCGTCGGGAAGTACGGCTGCATGTGGGCGGTAGACCCCTGGTCTACGCGGTCAGCCATATCCCTGCCGCCATGCTGGACAGCCTGGATTGGATGACGTCCCTGGGTGACCAGCCCCTGGGCACGCGTCTGTTCTCGCAGGGCCAGACCAGGCGAGAAGATCTCAGGGTTGCCCGTCTGGAAGCCGATGACCCCCTGGCAGAGCGGGCTCGCCAGGGACTGGAAAATGGAGCCCCGGTGCTCTGGGCTCGTCGGTCTCGTTTGCTGGTGGGCAATCAGGCCATGGTTGTTGTTGAATGTTTTCTGCAGGGAGAGTCGGAATGAGGGAGCGGTTCTCGGACCAACTCGCCCGTAAACTGCGCCGCCTGCGCCGCAGCAAGCTGGTGCAACAGCAGTTGCCCGCCGCCGCGACCCGGGTTGGTCATTACATCCGGCTCATGCGGGTGGATCGCCCCATCGGAACATTTCTGCTCCTCTGGCCCACCCTCTGGGCCCTGTGGCTCGCGGGCGAAGGCCATCCCGATGCCAGGGTCTTCGTGGTTTTCGTGCTCGGGGTCTTTGTAATGCGGGCCGCCGGTTGTGTGATCAATGACTTCGCGGATCGCAATATTGACGGTCATGTGAAAAGAACCAGGGAAAGGCCCCTGGCCACCGGCGCCATCAGGCCCTGGGAGGCACTGGCCCTGTTCGCCGTGCTCGGCCTGGTGGCCTTCGGGCTGGTGCTGACCATGAACCCCCTCACCATCAAGCTGGCTTTCGTCGGTATTTTTCTCGCCGCCAGCTACCCCTTCATGAAGCGCTACACCTATCTGCCCCAGGCCTATCTTGGCATCGCCTTTGGCTGGGCCGCGCCCATGGTCTGGGCTGCCCAGACCGGCGGACTCAGTGAACTGGCCTGGCTGATATTCATCGCCGTCATCCTCTGGGCATTGGCCTATGACACCATTTACGGCATGGTGGATCGTGACGATGATCTCAAGATCGGGGTCAAATCAGCCGCCATCCTCTTCGGTGATCTCGACCGACTCATCATCGGCCTGATTCAACTGGCCTTCCTCTTCACGCTTTATCTCATTGGCCAGCAGGCCGAGCTGGGTGTCACCTATCTCTGGGCCCTGGCCTTCGCCGCCGCCAATATCGTCTGGCAGCAATACCTCATCTACCATCGCCGCCGAGACGACTGTTTCCGTGCTTTCCTTTCCAATAACTGGCTTGGTTTCTTCGTCTTCGCCGGCATCCTCCTGGATTACACTTTCACCGCTTGAGGCCGTACCGCCATTCGCGGCCCTCTCAGTCATCAATCAGTCCGGTGTGGATCTCGCCAGCTATCGGCCATGGCGGCGCCGCGGGCTTCATTGACGGGAATGGCGGCGAGGAAGGCCGCCACGAACAGGGCCAGACAGAAGAGGATGGCATCGGCCAGACCCAAATAGGCCTGGATGATGCCCAGGCCAAGGATGCCGAAGATGGCCGCGGCCTTGCCTGCCAGGCCCCAGAAGCCGAAGAATTCGGCCGACTTGCCGCGTGGCGTGAGCACCCCCACCAGGGCACGCCCGGCCGACTGGCTGGAGCCCAGGCTGAGGCCGGCCAGGGAGCCGGCGAAGAGGAAGACGTACTGGGCCTCCCAGTTCACGTCCAGCCAGCGCTCGGCGAGGGCGGTCAGACCCGGGGTTTGCCAGATGGCAATGATGGCCGCCATCCACAGGACCAGCGTGATCATATAGGTCAGGCGGGCGCCAATCCGGGACTGGATCCAGCCGAAGCCGATGGCGCCAATGGCGGCGGTAATCTGCACGGTTACAAACATCATCGCCCGCACATGTTCTTCCCAGCCAATGACCTGGGCGCCGTAGATGAAAGAAAAACTGATGATGATGTAGATCCCGGCCATGACGAAAAAGACCGACACCAGCAGGATGCTCAGATCCCGGAAGCCGCGCAGATTGGAGACCGTATGCCCCAGGCGTCGGAAGCCGATGCGAAGGTAACTCTCCCCCACTGGCGGCGGTCGGCGCCGGCCCCGCTCCTTCAGCCAGATGAAGGTGGGCAGGGCGGCGAGCAGGAAGAAGGCCGCCGCAAATGGCCCGACCCAGCGAATGCGGTCGAAATTGGCTTCGCTGACTTCGCCCAGGATCAGCAGGGTGAAGGCTGTCGCCACCAGGCCGCCGATATAGCCAAGGCCCCAGCCGAGGCCGGATATCCACCCCAGGGCCTTCTTCGGGCCCAGGTCCGGCAGGAAGCTGGCAATGAAGTTTTCCCCGATCGCATAGGCGAAATTGGAGATAATGATCAGGACCACTGCCAGCGTGATCCAGCCCGGTTCCACGAAGTAGAGCAGGGCGGTGGCAATGATGGTGAGCAGGTAGCTGGCGAAGAGGAAGCGTTTGCGGGAGCGGGAGTAATCGGTCAGGGCGCCACAGACCGGCCCGGCGGTCACCACCAGGAAATAGCTGGCCGCCAGGGCCAGGCTCCAGAGCAGGTTGCCGAGGCGATAATCCGGCCCGTCGCCGACAATGATCCGGGTGAACAGGTCGCCGAACACCACCGTGATGATCAGCAGGGTGTAGGCCTGATTGGCGAAGTCGAACATCGCCCAGCCGAAGATTTCCCGTTTCGGTGCCAGTTTTCTGCTGACCACTGTGGCAACTCCCGCGTGCTGACCTGTGTCGCATCCTAACAGCTTGAAGGCCCGTGCTTACCCGAGACAGTCCGGAATCAGGGGGCATTGCGTGGCGTGGCGGGGTGCGATCCGCTAGCATCACCCATTTGGGGTATGTGCAAGGCGGCCGGGATATGTCAGATTAAGTCCATTGTCGGGACGATGGGTCCTGGATCCGGACCGGTCGGCGATTGCAGGGAGAGGGGATAATGAGAAAGGCAATGCCCGCGGGGGGATACCGAGAAAGCCTGGCGCGAGCCCGGGCCCTGGGCCTGATTCTGACGGCAATCATCCTGTCAGGGTGCGCCACCTATGGCCAGGAAGTGGGGGAAGCTCTCACTCTGGCCGATGCCGGTTACTACGAAGCCGCCCAGGAAGGTCTGGAACAGGTTCTGGACGCGGATGGCAACGATCGCCTGCTCTATCACCTGGAGCGGGGCGCGGTCGCCCACCTGGCCGGGGATTTTGAGCAAAGCATCGTCCTGCTGGCCGAGGCGGAGATGATTGGCGAGGATCTCTACACCCGCTATTTCCGCGATGGCCTGCGTTCGGCAATGAGCAATCCCCGCAACGCGCCCTATCGCGGCACCGTCTATGAACTGGCCTACATTCATTATTATCAGGCGCTGAATTTCGCGGCCCTGGCCCAGGCCAGCGACAACTGGCGTGACCGCCGTGATCATCTCGACAGTGCCCTGGTGGAAACCCGCAAGCTGGATGCCCGCCTGCATGAGCTCTCCATCCTGGAGGGCAGCTACGAGGAAGTCAGCGAGGGTGGCCGGCGGAACACCATCATGTCCTCCCTGCTGGTGGGCTTTCACGGCATGAGCGAGGAGATCGCCGATCGCGACAGCCTGCGCTTCAGGGACGCGGCCTGGCTGCGTTACCTCACCGGCGTTCTCTACGAGATGGCCGGCGAGCTGGACAATGCCCGCATCGCCTATACCCAGGCGGCGCAAATCTACGAGGACGGCTATGCCGCCCAGTATCTGCTGGGCGAGGATTTCCTTCGCCAGGCCTGGTTCGATGCCTATCGACTGCAGCACCGCACCGACGGCTGGCGGGGGCGGGAAGACGAGGCCCGGCAGCGAATCGGAGCCGATGGGGTGGAGCGGATCAGCAACAGCAGTGGCGAGGAGGCACATCTGCTGGTGATTCAGCATGTGGACCGCCTGCCTCCCAGGGGCGAGCTCAACCTGATCATGTATGCCGACCCCCGTCGCCGTTCCATTACCCTGCAACCCTGGACCGGTGGCACCCATGATGAGCGGCTCGCCCAGTCGGCCTGGTTTCAGACCATGTATGCCGATACCGGTCCCCTGGCAATGATGGTTCATTACAGCCAGGGTGGTCTGGAAGGGGCCTTCCGGGGCGTCTTCGAAAAGAGTTTCTATGTGGGCCCGCTCTGGGGCCAGTTGGAGTCCTGGGGCATCATTCGTGCCCTGCAGGGCGGGGTTCGGGTCACCGTGCCCTATCCGGGGCCGCCCCGCCCGGAAGTGAGTCCCAGTTTCCTGGAAATCGATGGCCAGCGCGAAGTCCTTGCCCGGGCCGATAATCTGACCATGATGGCCTACCAGGACATGCTGCTCAGTGCGGGCGATGAACTGCGTCGCGAGGTTGCCCGTCGCTTGCTGCAGAACGCCCTGGCCGAGCTGGCGGCCCAGGAAATGGAAGAACGCGGCGGTCTGCTCGGGCAGCTGGGCGGATTGGCCGCCCGCACTGGCACCGCCGCGGCCAGTCGTGCCGACACCCGTGCCTGGCAGACTCTGCCGGCCGAGGTGCGCGTGGCGCGGATTCCGGTGGAGCCGGGCACCAGCCGGGTGCGCTTGCGACAGGGCGAGTTTCTGGGTGGCGAGAAAGGTCTGGCGCCGGCCGTGGAAGTGTCGCTGGAGCCCGGGGAAATCCGCCTGCTGATGTCCCGACGGCTCAGCAACCCACCCTCGATTGAGTTGCCGGGCGACAGTGAGGGCGCCCCGCGGCTGGAAGTGCTGACCTTGAACTGATTATCCGGGCCTGTCCGTGAGGTGCCCCATTCGGGTAGGGGCGGGCAGGCCGGAAATGCACTAGTCTATGGACATCAATTGACTGTTTGCCTGAATGGGAGGGAGAAAGAATGAAAGTCTTTGCACGCTGGATCTTGTTGGCCCTGGTGGCTGTTGCTGTCAGTGGTTGTGGTGGAACCCAGGTTGAACGGGTGGGCGCCGATGAGCAGGTGGACCTGACCGATCGCTGGAACATCACCGATTCCCGCAATGTTGCCTCGGTAATGATCGATGACATGCTCACGTTTCCGTGGTTGGAGCGTTTCCGGGCGGATAACCCGGATCGTGATCGTCCCCGGGTGATCATCCAGTCCGTTCGCAACCGCTCCCACGAGCATATCCCGGTGGATACCTTCATCAACGAGCTGCGCCGGGAAATGATTCGCTCCGGCCGGGTGGATTTCGTGGCCGGCGGGGCCGAGCGGGATGAAATTCGAGACGAGCGCCGTGATCAGGAGTTTCATGCCGACCCCGAAACCGCCGCCCGCATGGGCCGTGAGCTGGGGGCGGATTACGCCCTGGTGGGTTCAATCGACTCCACCATTGATCGCCTGGACGGAACCCGGGTCACTTCCTACCAGGTGGACCTGCGTCTGGTGGATGTGGAAACCAATGTGGACGTCTGGCACGGGCAGCACCAGGAACAGAAGGTGATGCGACGGGCCCGGCGCGGTCTCTGAGGTAAGCAGCCATGATGCTTCGCAAACTGTTCAGCCTGGGCCTGTTGCTGCCATTGGTGGTGGCCTGCGCCGCGGGCCCTGCCGGCGACGCCAATGCGGACACCGGCGTTCCCGACTGGGTGCTCAACACCCCGGATGACCCCCGTTATGTCCATGGCGTGGGTTCGGCTCCGCTGCGCGGTGACCCTGCCGAGGCTCGCCGTGCGGCGGCGGACCGGGCCCGCAGTGACCTGATCTCCAATATGCGGGTCACGGTGGCCGGCGAGACCACCGCCTGGGTGGAGCGGGTCCGGGAAGGGGCCACCGGGCCGGTCACCCGCGGTTTTGCCCAGGAAGTTCGTGCCAGTGTGCCGGAGACGACTCTGGACGAAATCGAAATCGTGGAAGCAGTGCCGGATGGGGCGGAAGAAACGCTCTATGTCCTGGCCCGCCTTGATCGTCCGGCCGCCACCATGCGGCTGGGCAATCAGCTTCGCGATATCCGTGAGCAGCTGGACCTGTTCAGGGAACGGGAGATACCGACTGGAGACCGTATCCGGGCGGTCCGTGCCCTGAAGCCGGCGGCTGAGTTGATTGGCCGTGCCGATAGCATTGAACAGCAGTTATCCATGGTGTCCACCACGGGTCTGCCCAATCGGCCGGTGGCGGACGACTATGCCGATGTGCTGGAGCGGCTTTGGGAAGCGCTCAATTCACTGCGCCTGGATATTGATGACAGCGGCATGGAGTCCCGCTTGCGCTCGGGCTTGCGCGAAGGTCTGATACGCGAAGGCCTGCGAGTCGGCGGCGACGGCAGCCCGGACCTGATCATTGGTGGCGAGCTTCGCTTGCGCAATGTTCAGCGGGGACAGGATCACTTTGCCTTCGCCGAGGGTGAGGTGGTCATTCGTGAACCGGATGGCCGGGTGATCGGGCAGTTCCGTCAGGAGCTGCGCGAAGCATCCAGTGATCCCGGCCTGGCCCAGGATCGTGTCATTGGCAATCTGGCCGACTCTCTCGGGCAGTCCCTGGGTGAGCGCCTGTTCCAGTTTCTTTGATTGTGATTATTGAGAGGAGGGAAGAGTCCCATGCTGAAAAGAAGTCTAGTGCTGCTTGCTGCAGCGAGTTTCCTGGCCGCCTGTGGCGGTACCCCCGAACGCGCCCCCGAGGATCGCATCCCGGAATGGGTGGCTGATCCTCAAGGTCAGATCAGTGACGGCATTGCCGCCACCAACTGTGTGCCGGCGTCCGACCAGTTCGCCATTGATCGCAGTGAGGCGGTGGCCCTGACCCGTCAGGCCCTGGCCAATCAGATCGAAGTGGCGGTGGAGTCCATGGAGGAGACCTATCAGCAGCGGACCCGTACGGCCGAGGGGGACACCGTGACCGGTTCCACCTTCCAGAGCGTG
>NZ_SLKM01000190.1:0-3891 GCF_007134575.1 Natronospira sp. | reverse complement strand
CGGCCACGATCACCCGGACCAGACCATGGGGCAGGGTCAATGGTGACAGACTCCAGCGGCGATCAGCCCGTTCCAGCACGCTGGCATCCAGGCCGTCGGCGCCGCCGATGACCAAGGACAGGTCGCGGCCATCCATCAACCAGTCGCCGAGCCAACCCGACAGTTTCAGGGTGTCCACCGACTTGCCTCGCTCGTCCAGGGCGACGAGGCGATCGTCGCCGACGGTCTTGAGGATGCGCTCGGCCTCCTCGGCCCTGGCGCCGTCAGCGGTGCGGCCGCTGCCACGGCGGCCCGGGGTGATTTCCTTGAGCTGCAGGCGGCATTCATGGGGCAGGCGGCGAGCATATTCCCGGAAGCCGTCATTGATCCACGCCGGCTGGCGCTGGCCCACGGCGAGCAAGCGGATGCGCATATTCGGGCCTCAACCGCCGGACATGGAGGGCGGCCGGCCACCGCCGGCAACCCGGGCACGGGCATCGCGGCCGGCCTCGTCCTGGTCATCCAGGCTCCACAGCTTTTCAAGGTTGTAGAAGGCCCGGGATTCCGGGTGCATGACATGCACGACGGCTTCGCCGAGATCCACCAGCACCCAGTCCGAGCCGGGTTCGCCTTCCACCCCCGCGGGTTTCATGCCGGCTTTTTTCACCGCCCGCACCAGGTGCTCGGCCACCGAGGCCACATGGCGGCTGGAGGTACCCGAAGCGATGATGATGGTATCCAGGATGGGGGTGATCTGTCGGACATCCAGCACCGTGATGTCACGGGCCTTGATGTCTTCCAGGGCGTCCACGATCCAGCGATTCAATGCCTCGCCGGTGAGCTTTTCCTGCTTTTCTGCAGTCACGATCTTACATGCCTCCTTCCCGCGTCACGCGGGCAACGGACCGAGCCGGGGTACTGAAGTAATGCGGGCTGCCCTCAACCATTCTCACCACCGGGTCCGGCGTCAGATAACGCACCGATCCCCCCCGGTCCAGGATTTCCCGAATGGTGGTGGAGGAAATCTCCAGTTGGGTGACCTGCTGGCGATAGATCCGCCCGGCCGGCAGGCGATGCAGGTCTTCCGCATTGTCGGTTTCCCGGCGCGCCATGACATCGCCGAGCACCGCGCCGGGCTTCAGGGCCCAGCCCGGCCGATGGGCCACCACGATATGAGCCAGCTCCAGTAGTCCTTCCCAGCGATGCCACTTGGGCAACCCCAGGAAGGCATCGCTGCCGAGAATCAGCAGCAGGGAGCGATGTTCACCAAACTCGGCCCGGAAGGATTCCAGCGTGTCCCGGGTATAGGACGGCCCCGGCCGGCGCATTTCCCGGTCATCCACCACCAGCCCCGGCTGGTCGTGCACCGCCGCCTGGGCCATTTCCAGGCGAAAGGGGGCGGGTGCCAGAGGACGGCCCCGGTGGGGTGGATCGGCGCAGGGCAGCAGGCGCACCTCGGCCAGCCCCAGGATCTCGTAGAGTTCCAGGGCCGGGCGCAAATGACCGTGATGGATGGGATCGAAGGTCCCACCGAACAATCCGATGGGCGCGAGTTCTGAGTGGCCCAGGCTCAAGCAGCCGCTCCCGCACCCGATAAAGTGAAATGACGCTTCATGGCCATATTTTCTCGCAATAAGCCACGGTGGATCAATCGATTTCCCCTCGCCACCTTCGAGACAGACTGTAAAATGGCGCGGTCGGATCAAGGAGACCGCTCATGCAGGATAAGGCAATCGTTCTGGCCAACCGGGAATATCGGACGGCCAATGGCAAGGTAGCCCATGGCCTCATTCGTGGCAGCGACCGATTCCAGGTAACTGCCGTGGTGGACCCGCTGGCGGCGGGTCACGACGCCGGGGAACTGCTTGACGGCCGGCACCGGAACATCCCGGTGGTGGCCTCGGTGGAGGAGGCGCTGTCTGCCGGCAACGACCGCCCCAAGTGGTGCGTACTCGGTGTCGCCCCCCACGGTGGCCGTTTCAACGAGGAATTGCATGCCGCCGCGCTGCGCGCCCTGGAGGCCGGTCTCAATCTGGTCAGCGGCCTGCATGACTGGGCCGGCAGCGACCCGGTGCTGTCGCGGGCTGCGCGGGAGAACCATGTACGCATCATTGACCTGCGCCGCCCACCCCCCACCGAGGAACTGCACTTCTGGAGCGGCGAAGTCGGCAATGTGGCCATTCCCCGCATTGCCGTGCTCGGCATGGACTGCGCCATTGGCAAGCGAACCACCAGCCGGATCCTGGTGCAGGGCCTGCGTGACCGTGGCCATCGGGCCGAGATGATCTACACCGGCCAGACCGGCTGGCTGCAGGGGGGACGCTATGGTTTCATTTTTGATGCCACGCCCAATGACTATGTCAGCGGTGAACTGGAACACGCCATCCTGCGCTGCGCCCATGAACTGGGCCCCGATGTGATGCTGCTGGAAGGTCAATCGTCCCTGCGCAATCCCAGCGGACCCTGCGGGGCGGAGTTCCTGCTGTCGGGGGCTGCCGATGCCGTGGTCCTGCAGCATGACCCGGCCAGAAGCCATTTTGATGGCCTGGAGTCTCGCGGCTATCGCCTGCCGACAGTGGAAGACGAAATCGCCCTGATTCGTCATTACGGTGTGGAAACCATTGCCGTGACCCTGCATGGCTCGCCCGAGAATGCGGTCGTGGCCAATGAGCGCACTCGGCTGCGCGAGACACTGGATATCCCGGTTGTCAGCCCCCTTGATGAGCCTGTCGATCCGGTCCTTGTGGCCATTGAAACCCGGATGGCGAACAAGACCAGCGCATGAAGCAGAGGTGGTCAGCATGAAAATCGCTCGTGTGGAAACCTGGCGGCGGGAGATCGCCCTCACCCGCCCCTATGAAATCGCCTTCCGACGCACCGACAGTGTTGGCAACTGCTTCGTCCGCCTGATCCCGGATCGTGGTCAACCCGGCCTGGGCTGTGCCGCCCCCGAACACCATGTCACCGGCGAAACCCTGGATGATTGCGAAGCCGCCCTGGATCCGGCCGGACTGGACTGGCTGGTGGGACAGCCGGTCGCCGACCTGCCGCGACTGTTGCGGGAACTGCAGGGACATTTCCCGGATACGCCCGCACAGCGGGCGGCGCTGGACATGGCCTTGCATGATCTGCTCGCTCAACAACTGGAGCGACCATTAGTGGATGTCCTTGGCCGGGCCCAGCACTCCCTGCCAACCTCCATCACCATCGGCATCATGGGCGTGGACGAGACGCTCGACGAGGCCCGGGAATACATCGATCGAGGCTTTCGCCACCTCAAGGTCAAGACGGGCCAGGATCTGGAAGAGGACATCGAGCGCATCCGCGCCCTGCGAACCCAGCTCGGTGATGACATTCAGATTCGGGTGGACCCCAATCAGGGCTATACCGCCAAGGCCCTGTGGGAATTCGTTCGAGACACGAAGGACTATGGCCTGGAGTTCGTGGAACAGCCCCTGCCGGTAAGCGAGAACATGCGCTCCCTTTCCAGAACCTTGCGCCAGCGAGTGGCGGCGGATGAGAGCCTGCTGTCGCCGGACGATGCCCTGAATCTGGCGGCTGCTCCACCCGCCTGCGGGGTGTTCAATATCAAGCTGATGAAGTGCGGTGGCCTGGGGCCGGCCCGGCGGATTGCCGATATCGCCGAGCTGGCGGGAGTGGAACTCATGTGGGGCTGCATGGACGAGTCACGGATCAGCATCGCCGCCGCCCTGCATGCCGCCCTGGCCTGTCCGGCAACCCGCTACCTTGACCTGGACGGCCACCTGGACCTGGCCGAGGACCCGGCCGAAGGCGGCTTTGAACTCAAGGATGGCTGGCTTACACCCCTGAGTCTGCCGGGGCTCGGTGTTCAATTGCGCTAGATTTCGGGGGACGGAGCATTCCGGGTCAAGCTGCTAGCTGCTAGCTGCT
>NZ_SLKM01000153.1:0-3905 GCF_007134575.1 Natronospira sp. | reverse complement strand
ACTCTTGGGTGTGGTCACCTTGGCCGTGCTAGTGGAGAGTTTAGTTCGATGTCTTGGTGCCATCCGCGGGTTTTTATCACGAATAAATTCGCTCCTACGGTGCCAATAGCTTATGCCGAAGCCGCCGTAGGAGCGGATTTATCCGCGATTCAGGGTGGAAGGTGGCACCACAGCAGCAGGCAGAAGCCAGCGCTCCGTTGGCACGGCCCAGGTGACCCCCACCAAAGGTCGGCCCCAAGGCAGGAACGCCTCCCGTCACCGCCATCAAAGGGAAAGACTCCAATCGAAGCCGACAAAACCCTCAGTGCTCAAGCCGCTGCCAATGGCCGCCGATCAAGAGTTCGGCTGGTCGGAAGTCGGTCTTGTAGGCCATCTTGGGGCTTTCCTGGATCCAGTAGCCCAGGTAGACATGGGGCAGGCCGCGGCGGGCGGTTTCGGTGATTTGCCAGAGGATGGTGTAGGTACCCAGGCTGCGTTTCTTGAGTGCGGTATCGAAAAAGGAATAGACCGCCGACAGGCCATCATCCAGCCAGTCCACCACCGCAACGGCCACCAGGCGGTCGTCGAGACGGAAATGGACCATGGACGTCTCGGCCCAGGCAGAACGGATGAAACCCATGTAGTCATGCTCATCCCCCTCGGCCATGGGACCGCCGGGGTGACGGGCCGATTGATAAGCCTGGTAAAGGTGATAGGCCTCTTCATCAAAGGTTGCCGGAAGAATCTCCACCTGCAGATCTTCATTGGCATCAAGACAGCGACGATGGCGGCGGCGGGGCTGGAAGGCCCGGCTCAGGACTCGAATGGGGACACAGGCCCGGCATTGGCCGCAATGGGGGCGATAGAGAAAATCCCCGCTGCGGCGAAAGCCAATGCGGGAATAGGCACTGTGGTCATGGGCATCGCGCACGCTTTCCGGCGCCACGACCAGGTTTCTGGACAGGCGGTCGGGAAGATAGGGGCAATCCTGCTCTCCGGTGAGCAGGAGGCGCGGGTGGCGGGCGCGGGTCATGCTTGCCAGGTCTCCGGTTTATCCAGCTGCCTGTCGCTATTATCCCCGCTTCGGCAGCAGTCGGGAACATGCAGGCGGTGCCAGGCCTGTTCCGGCAATGTGCTGGCAGTGGCGCACGCAATGCGAGCAAGAAAGTCCTCGCGGGGCAGATTCTTTGCCCCCATCCGGCGCAGGTGGGGATTGTCGATCTGGCAATCCATCAGCGCCATGCCCCAGGCCTGAAACTGGGTATCAAGCCAGGCCATGGCGATCTTGGAGCCATCCCGTTGTCGGCTGAACATGGACTCGCCAAAGAAAGCCCGACCAATCCCCACGCCATATAGACCACCGATCAGCTCATCACCTTGCCAGACTTCAATGGAGTGGGCATGGCCCAGTTGATGAAGTGTCTGATAGGCGTCGCGCATTTCCGCGGTGATCCAGGTGCCGTCCTGATCGGGGCGAAGCCGGGTGTCGGCACAGGCAGCAATGACCTGGTCGAAGGCCTGGTCGAGGCTGATGCGATAGTCGGGGCGGCGCAGGCGTCTGGCCAGACGGCGGCTGATGTGGAGCTCACCCGGCAGCAGCACCATGCGTGGGTCGGGCGACCACCACAGGATGGGACTGCGTTCGTCAAACCAGGGGAAAATCCCGGCGGAATAAGCCTTCAGTAACCATTCCGGCGACAAGCGGCCGCCGGCGGCCAGCAGACCGGGTGGTTCCTCCAGGGCTTCCCCGGGGTTCGGAAAGTGAGGCGCCCGTCGTGGGTCAAGCCAGGGCAGGGCGGTCATGGGGCCCGCTCCGGGGCGTTAGGGCGGTGCTCGCGATGAAAGGGCAGGTGGGCGCGGGCCGCGGCCATGTAGGCCTGATTCTGACGCGCTTCGGCGGCGGCGAAATCCGCCACCGCCCGGCGCAGGGCCGGATCGGGAATCCAGTGCATGGAGCGGGTTTTCACCGGCGGGAAGCCACGCAGCAGCTTGTGTTCGCCCTGGGTGCCGGGGTCGAAGTACTTCAGGCCCCGTTCAATGCAGTATTCGATGCCCTGGTGATAACAGGTCTCGAAATGCAGTCCGTCCAGCGCCAGGCGGCTGCCCCAGTGACGTCCGTAGAGCGTCCGGTTGCCGCGCAGACAGAATGCCATCGCCACCAGAGTGCCCATCGAGTCCAGGGCTTCAATCAGCACCACCGACTCGGGCATCTTGCGGGCGAGTGCCGGAAAGAAACTGGCGGGCAGATAAGGCTTTTGCATGCGCTCATGATAGGTGCGGGCGTAGAGTTCGTAAAAGGCATTCCAATCCATGGAAGACAATTGTTCGCCTTCTCGCCAACGGAACTGGATTCCCTGTTCATGCACCTGACGGCGCTCGCGGCGGAGATTCTTGCGCTTCTTCGAGCGCATCTCGCCCAGCCAGTCGTCGAAGTCCCGATAATTGCGGTTGCGCCAGAGGAAGCGGCAGCCATCCCTTTGGACCCAGCCACGCTCAGCGAGCAGGCCGGCGTCCTCGTCGGAGCAGAACAGGGCGTGGGCGGTGGAAAAGCGATTGCCATCGGCCTGTGACTCCATGGCCTCGGCAAGCGCTGCCTGCTCGGACTGCTCAGCCGCCATCAGGCGGGGGCCGATCACGGGTGTAAACGGGATAGCGGCGGTGAGTTTGGGGTAATAGGGCCGACCACTGCGGTGCCAGGCGTCCGCCCAGGCAAAGTCGAAAACGAACTCGCCGAAGCTGTGGGATTTTTCATACAGGGGGAGAATGGCGCGGAGCCCGCCCTGGCCATCCTCGATGACCCGATGGGCCGCTGTCCAGCCGGTTTCGGGGCAGACCGCGCCGCTCGATTCCAGCAGCGACAGGAATTCATGGCGCAAGGCCGGCTGGTCCGCCGGGACCAGCCGGTTCCATGCCACTGCCTGGACTTCATCAATGCCCGCCAGGCGGCGGATCATGACGGCTCAGGCCGCCTTGCCCTTGTTCACCGCCTGCGCTTCCAGGAATTTTTCGGCATCCAGTGCCGCCATGCAGCCGGTGCCGGCCGAGGTCACGGCCTGACGATAGACATGGTCCATGACATCACCGGCGGCAAAGACGCCGGGAATACTGGTCTGGGTGGCGTTACCGTTAAGGCCGCTATTGACCACCAGGTAGCCGCCTTCCATGTCCAGCTGGCCCTTGAACAGCTCGGTGTTGGGCTGGTGGCCGATGGCGATGAATGCACCCTGAACCTCCAGCTCCTCGGTCTTTTCCGTGTCCTTGGTGTTGCGGATGCGAATGCCGGTCACGCCACTGTCGTCACCCAGAACTTCATCCAGGGTGTGATTCCATTTGAAGCTGACCTTGCCGTCTTTTTCCTTTTGGAAAAGGCGGTCCTGAAGGATCTTTTCCGCCCGCAGCTGATCCCGGCGATGAACCAGGGTCACGTGGCTGGCGATATTGGACAGGTAGAGGGCCTCTTCCACGGCCGTATTGCCACCGCCCACGACAGCGACTTTCTGTTCCCGATAGAAGAAACCGTCACAGGTCGCGCAGGCGGACACGCCCTTGCCCATGAAGGCTTCCTCGGATTCCAGACCCAGGTACTTGGCGCGGGCGCCGGTGGCGATGATCAGGGCATCGCAGGTGTATTCGCCCTGGTCTCCCTTGAGACGGAAGGGGCGTTCACCCAGTTGCACCTCATTGATATGGTCGAAGACGATCTCGGTTTCGAAACGCTCCGCATGACGGCGCATGCGGTCCATGAGATCCGGGCCCTGGAGGCCGCTGACGTCCCCGGGCCAGTTGTCCACGTCGGTGGTGGTCATGAGCTGCCCGCCCTGTTCGATGCCGGTGACCAGCACCGGCTCCAGGTTGGCGCGGGCGGCGTAGACGGCGGCGGTATAGCCGGCGGGGCCGGAGCCGAGAATCAGCAGCTTGCAGTGTTT
>NZ_SLKM01000009.1:0-3939 GCF_007134575.1 Natronospira sp. | reverse complement strand
CGGAGCGGCATGTGGCGGTTTCGACTCAGAGCCAGGCGCTGAATGCGCTGGTGTTTCTGTATCGCGCGGTGCTGGAGCGGCCGCTGGGTGAGATTCAGGGCATCCGGCCGGCGAAGCGGCCACGGCGCTTGCCGGTGGTGTTTACGCATGAGGAGGCCATGGCGGTGATACGGCGGCTGGAGGCGCCCTACCAGTTGATGGCGTCCTTGATGTACGGCAGTGGCCTGCGAGTGACGGAGGCGGCCCGGCTGCGCATGAAGGATATTGACCTGGGGCGTGCCGTTCTGACGGTTCGGGATGGCAAGGGGAACAAGGATCGCACGACGATTCTGCCACCTGCCGTCGCGGGGCGGCTCAAGAAAAGAATGCAGTGGGTTGAGACACAATGGCGGCGGACGCCACTGGATCGGCGCCAGCCGGTCAGTCTGCCCTTTGCCCTGGCCCGCAAGTATCCCAACGCGGCGACTTCCCTGCCCTGGCAATGGCTGTTTCCGGCACCGGGTCTGAGCCTGGACGATGAGGACAGGGCGGTTCGCCATCATCTGCATGTGAGTGCGGTTCAGCGCCGGGTCAGGCGGGCGGTTCGGGCCTGTGGAATTGGCAAGCCGGCCAGTTGCCATACCTTCCGGCACAGTTTCGCCACGGAATTGCTGCGTGGGGGTGCGGACATTCGTACCGTGCAGGAGCTGCTGGGGCATGTGGATCTGAACACGACACAGATCTATACCCATGTCCTCGGGACTGGCTTTGCCGGGGTGCGCAGCCCGATGGAGATGATCTGACGGTTCAGGCGGTGGCTTTCGGGGTTTGATGGCACGGCTCCCTATGCTCGGTTCAGATTAATACACTCCCAGTGTAGCTGTCGGTACCAGGGTTCACCAGATCGTAGGATTGCCGGGTTGAGCTGGCACCGCTTACCCCTCATTCGCCCAGTGAATACGGGTTGAGAAACTGACGGCCCCATAGCATTTGACGCTCTGCAGTGGATAGCCCGGCTTCAACGCAGGTTTCTGCCCAATGATCATGGATGCCCTGGCGTTGCTGCTGGATGATGTCGTCCGCTTGTTCCGATGTCAGGAGGAATTGCGGTGCGGCCTGTCGGCAGAGATGGAGCCGGCTGCTGCGGTTCTGGCCCTGAATCAGCATGGCCTGGGTGGCCTCGTTGCCGGTTCTAGCCTGGGGGCAAATATCGTAGGCTGGGGTGAGTGCCAGGCTGTTGCCATCCCAGAAGGCGGCATGATTGCGGGCATGGTCGTCAGTATTGCCACAGAGGATGTTGAATACCAGACGACCGAAGAGCTCTCGCAGTGTGGCGCGAGGCTCGTGGAAACGATGGCGAATGATATCGGCCAGATCCTCATAACTGGCGTAGCGGGCCATCATTTCGTCGAGCTCCAAAATCGTGAGGGCGGAGACCACCATTCGCCGCTCGCCTTCCCGTTCTCCGGTGGGACGATCAAACCGCTCGACCAGAAGCACATCCTTTCCGGCCACTTCACGCCGCTCCACTGCCGCCACATTCAAGCCCAGGCGGGCAGCGAGCCGCATGGCGAGAAATTCGACTTTGACGGTTGGCATCACGTCCGTGCTGCTGGAGAACTTGGCGATGTACTGTCGTCCATCCGCCTGAATGCGTGCTTTGGGGCGCGCTCCACCCAGCGAGGTACCGTGTAGCAACGCCCGCTCAAGGGCGGTTGGCAATGACTGGCCCCGCTCGATTCGAGCCGCTGCTTCCTGCAACTGCTCCAGACTGGCCTCATCCCCCCGGCGGGGATGGTATTCATGAGCGGATGTCTGGAAGTCCAGGGCACCAACGCGGTCTGAGCCGGACTTCAGCAGGTAGGTCATTTCATCGACAACGCCGGGGTCAACGCCACTGGCCGAGTCGCCAAACAAGCGATTGAGAATAACCCGGCGGCCCCAGGCGCCCGGCGCCCCGTCACGCAGGCAGCCCGGCATGGACAAACCCGGGCGCAGGGGTATCAGGCCGGGCGTCAGCGGCAATTCCGGCCAGTACAAGGGGATGGCTTCTTCCCGTCGCAGATAGCTTTGCCCGTAGTTGAATTGCAGCCCTGCCGGGGTTGGCGCCAACCGCCCGGCTACCACGGGCTCTGTCTGGCCGGGAAGCCAAACCCAAACATAGACTTCCCGGTGCGAACTAGAAGTCATCTTTCACCTTCCCGGGCGACTTGCGGACGGCACCGGGCAGCAGGGCGAGACGGTCCCTGGCGGCGTGGAGCCGGGCCTCCAGGAGCCCGTGCTCGGTCTCGAACAGGGGTACGCCAACAATGGCGGCCACTTCGAAGGCCGCCCCCAGCTGCACACGGGGGTCGCCCTTCTCGATGCGATACAGCATGTCTCTCGAGATACCGGCCCGCTCGCTTAGCTCCCGGGCCGTCATGCGCCTTTCCAGCCGGCCGGTCCGCACCAGAACGCCCAACAGGCGAATCGCCTGCCGCGTGTAATGGGAGTAGGTGTGTGTTCGGGTTCCTGCCATGCTAGCCCGCCTTAGTCTTACAGATAAGACATATGACGCCTGATGTCTTTTGTATAAGACAAATTATAGCAGTGGCTGGAGATATATCCAGGCAGTACGCGCCACGACCGGAACCCCCCTTCAGTGGGCCCCGGCCGTGGCATGTGCGTTTGGGCAGGTTCAGCCGGCCTTGCGAAGGTCGACCTTGTGGTCGAGCTTCTCGAAGGCCTGTTGCAGGTCGGCGATGATGTCGGCCGGGGTTTCCAGGCCGACGGAGAGGCGGACGAGATCGTCGCTGATGCCGTGTTCGGCGCGTTCCTCGGGGCTGAGCACGGAGTGGGTCATGCTGGCCGGGTGCTGGATGAGGCTTTCGGCATCGCCCAGGGAGACGGCGCGGCGGATCATCTGCAGGCTGTTCATGAGGGTGCGGCCGGCTTCCACGCCGCCCTCCACATCAAAGGCCATGATGGCGCTGAAGCCGTGCATCTGCTTCTTGGCCAGCTCGTGCTGGGGGAAGCTCTCCAGGCCCGGGTAGTAGACCTTCTTCACCATGGGCTGGGCTTCCAGCCAGCGGGCCACTTCCATCGCGTTCCTTTCCTGGCGCTCCATGCGCACTTCCAGGGTCTTCAGGCCACGCATGAGCAGGAAGGCGGTGAAGGGGGACATGACCGCGCCGGTGAAGTCCTTCAGGCCGGTGAGGCGGACATGAAACATGTCTTCCTCGCTGCCCAGCAGCACGCCGGCCACCAGGTCGCCGTGACCGCCCAGGTACTTGGTGGCGGAGTGGGCGACGAAGTCCGCGCCCAGTTCGATGGGGCGGGTGTTGACCGGGGTGGCGTAGGTGTTGTCCACGGCCACGCGGGCGCCGTGCTTTTTGGCGATCGTCGACACGGCCTCGATGTCCACCAGATCCATGGTGGGGTTGGCCGGGGTTTCGAAGTAGACCATCTTGGTCTTTTCACTGATGGCGGCTTCCAGATTGGCCGGGTCGGAGAGATCCACATGCCGAACCTTGATGCCGAACTCGGTCAGGCCGTGGTTGAAGAAGGCGTGGGTGCAGCCGTACAGGGTGGTGTCGGCGATCAGCTCATCGCCGGGGCGCAGGAAGCTCCACATCAGGGCGGTGATGGCGCCCATTCCGCTGGCGAAACCCAGGGCCGCCTCGGCCCCTTCCAGGGCGGCCATGCGCTTTTCCAGCAGCTCCACGGTGGGGTTGGAGATGCGGGAATAGAAATGACCCGCCTCTTCACCGGCGAAGCGGGCCGCGCCCTGCTCGGCACTGTCAAAAGCGAAGGTGGAGGTGACGTGCATGGGCGGGGTGAGCGCGCCCTGCTCTTCCAGGGGGTCGTATCCGTAATGGATGGCGCGGGTGGCGAAACCCGAGTGCTTGTCTGCGGCCATGGTGCTGCTCCCGTCGTCTTGCGACTGTCTTCCGTTGGCGATGCCCTGATGCTATGCCCTAT
>NZ_SLKM01000073.1:0-3941 GCF_007134575.1 Natronospira sp. | reverse complement strand
GCAGTCGGAGTCGGTGAACGCCAGGAACTCGCCCTCGGTGCACGCGATCCCCTTGTTGCGTGCCGCGTACGATCCGGGTCGCGGCTCGGACACGCAGCGAACTCGCGGGAAGGCACGGCAGACGCCGGCGATGTCTTCGCCCGAGCCGTTGTCGACGACTAGGACCTGGTACCGGTCGGCGGGGTATGTCTGCTCCTCCAGCGCGCGCAGGCATCCAGCCAGGCGCCGAGCGTCGTCGTATACCGGGACGATGACCGCGACCAACGGCCAACTCGTGCACTCTGACGCGTCTGACCCCATGCTCCAACCCCGATGCCTCGTCAGCTGGGCGTCCGCCCTAGGGCCAGATCGTGCGCCATGTCAGAGTGGCCACGGCCCAGCGCCATCTTTCGGAACGTCTCGTTGCTGCGCAACAGCTCGTCGTACGTTCCCTCCGCGGTGATCTGCCCGTGTTCCAAGAGGTAGATCGTGTCGCACTCACGCACCGTGCCGATCCGATGGGCGATCATCACGACGGTCTTGGCATGCTTCATCCCGCTAACTGCGGAGAAGATGTCGTCCTCCGTGACGCCGTCGAGGGCGCTGGTGGCCTCGTCCAGGATCAGGATCTCGGGATCGTTGTATAGCGCTCGGGCGATTCCGATCCGTTGGCGCTGGCCGCCGCTCAGGCGCACGCCTCGCTCCCCGACGACGGTGTCGTAACCGTTGGGTAGCTCATTCACGATGAAATCGTGAATGCTCGCGAGCTTGGCGGCGCGCTCGACCGCGGCCATGTCGATGTCCGCTTCGGGAACGCCGAAGGCGATGTTCCAGGCGACGCTGATGTCCGACAGGAAGATCTGCTGAGGGACGTACCCGACACTGTTCTGCCAAGCGCCCAGACGGGTGTCGTCAAGGGGCACGCCGTCGACGAACAGCTCACCTCGCTGCGGCCTCAGCAATCCCATGATGATGTCGGCCAGCGTCGTCTTCCCGGAGCCGGTGGTACCGACGAAGGCGATCGAGGTGTTCGCCTTGATCGACAGATCGAACCCGTCGAACACGGCGACGTCCGTGCCAGGGTAGTGGTAGCTGATGCCCCTGAGGTCGAGCGCGCCCATCAGAGCCAGCGGGGCAAGCGACTGCCTGTCCGGATCGACGACCTGGTCTCTCGGGCGCAGGTCGCCGCTCAAGCGGTCGAGCGCGACGCCGGCGTACTTCAGCGCGGTCAGCGAATCGAAGGCCTGCGTAAGTGACGGCTTGAGACGGTAGCTGGCGACGGCGTAGAGCCCGATTATGGGAAGGGCCTCGCCGAGGCCACCGTTGAACGCCAGCCGATACAGCACGAAGAGCAGGATGCCCCCGAACACGATGATCTCCAGGGCCTGCGTCGGTAACATGACGATGACCTGCTTCGCGGCCTGGCTATTCGCGTACGTCCTAGACGCGCGCGCGAAGCGCATGACGTAGCTCGGTTCGCGCCCGAGCACCTTGACGTCCTTAATGCCGCCGAACACCTCGTTGGCAGCCTGGAAACGGGCGCGGTTGGCATCGAACCTTACGCGCCCAAGGGCGGCGACCCGGCGCCGCACAATCACGTACACGGCGCCGTACAAGCCGCCCAAGACGATCACCGACGCGCCGGCCAGCAGCGGATCGACGATGACCAGCAGCGCGACGATGAACAAGGCCTTGACTCCCGTAGCGATCAGCTTGATCGCCGGGAGGATGACGCCGCGAACGACCTCCCACACCTCAGAGAGCAGGTTGGAGCCCAGTTCGGCAGAGTTGCGGTCGAGGAAGAACTCGTAGGGCCGGAAGATGTAGTCCTTGAGGATCCGCACCGACATCCTGTGACCGGCCATCCAGGCGAAGCGGAGGAGCCCCCACATGGTGAGGGCCGTCACCGCGTTGGTCAACACGAGCAGCACGAAGACGGCGACTCCGAGGAAGACGAGGAAGCTGTTGATGCTGTCAAATCCGAGCGTCGTGAAGGCGAGCTGGACCCATGGGTTCTGCAGGGCCGCCTCGGGATTGGCGACCACCGCCAGAAAGGGGATGACCGACGCGATGCCGAACGTTTCGAGAAGCGCCGCAACGACGCTCAGCACGAGAAGGAGGCCGAGCTTGCGCCGATCTCCGTCGTCGAGCAAGCTGAGAAGCCGTTTTCCCGTGGTCAAAATCCGCCTGCCTGTTGTCGAGAGGATGAAGGTGGACCAACGTCCGCGTTACGAAGTCTACCCAGGCGGCTGCGCGGGCGTAGAGGTGGGCATCACACGCTGGCAAGGAGCCGCGGGAATCGCGTCTGGCTTGGACTCGCCAGTCGCGTCGAGATGCCGCGTCAGCCGGCAAGGGCCCCGGACCCCATCATCGTTCGGGGTACGCTACCGCCGACGCTTGCGTCCCGCCGAGGTGTGACGGTTGCCCCGGTCGAGGTTGGCGCGGTGGTCTTTCATGATGCGTACTAAGGCCCGGCCAAGGGGGCACAGGAACCGTCGAGGAGCCGAGAATGGCGTTGAACGAGCCGCTCGTGACCGTCGTGACGCCGGTGTACAACACCGAGAAATACCTCGCGGAGTGCATCGAGAGCGTGCTCGCGCAGACGTATCGGAACTTCGAATACATCATCGTCGACAACCAGAGCAAGGATGGCTCGCTGGAGCTCGCTCAGCGGTACGCCGAACGCGACGACCGCATCCGCATCCACGCGAACGAGGCGTTCCTAGCCCAGATGCCGAACTGGAACCACGCATTGCGCCTCATTTCGGCCGACAGCGAACACTGCAAGATCGTGCACGCTGACGATTGGCTGTTTCCGGCCTGCCTTCAGGAGATGGTTGCCTGCGCACGGCGCAACCCTTCGGTCGGATTGGTCGGTTCGTACCGCTTGGACGAGACCCGGGTGAACCTCGACGGTCTGCCCTACCCCAGCCACTGCACGCCGGGGCGGGAAATCGCCCGCCTGCACCTGCTCGGCAAGATCTTCGTCTTCGGTGCACCGACCTCGCTGTTACTGCGATCCGACGTCGTCCGCGACCGCGATCCGTTCTACGAGGAAGACAACCCGCACGCCGACGTCGATGCCTGTCTGGCAACGCTGCGTACGACCGATTTCGGCTTCGTACACGAGGTCTTGACGTTCACGCGACGGCACAACGAGTCGGCGACCTCGCTGGTGAAGCGGTTCGGTACCAATCGGCTGGCGAGGCTCAAGGCGCTCGAGGATCACGGTCCCTTCTTCCTCGAGCCCGATGAGTTCGAGCGACGTCGTCAGGAGGCATACGGCGATTACTACCAGTTCCTTGCCCTGCAACTCCTCTCGCAGCAGGGGCGTGAGTTCTGGCAGTACCACCGCCGCGGCCTCGACCGCATCGGCCGGCCGCTGAACTACGGCAGGCTGGGCCTAGCGCTCGCGGCCAAGCTGCTCGACACGCGCAGCAGCGCAAGCCACGTGGTCGCTGGCTTCCGGCGCCGATGGGCCGAGCGAGGCACTTAGCAGGGCGCGGAAGAACCCGCGCCTCCTCTATCTGCCTTGCCTCCGCCGTGCGTTCGCGCTCAATGTCCGGGCACCGTAAGCCCGAGCGCGTCGGGCCCCTCAAGCGGTCCGGTCGCTGTGCTCGCCGGCATGGACCCAACGCTCTTGCCGTTCGTCCCAAAGCTTGAGGACCCTCGCCGGTGAGCCCGCGGCGATGCACCTCGGGGGCACGCTCGCGGTGACCACGCTGTTAGCGCCGATGATGGCGTGCTCGCCGATCGTCACGCCGGGCATGATCACGACGTTCTGGCCGATCCAACTGCCGCGCCCGACGACGATCGGCGCGATGCGGAAGATCGGCTGGTACTTGTAGGGCACGGTCGCGGTCTGGTAGCCGTGCGAGCCGTCGTTCAGGAAGACGTTGGAGGCGAACATCACGTCGTCCTCGATGGTGACGCTCTGCTGTGCGAACACCTGCAGGTTGGCG
>NZ_SLKM01000017.1:0-3944 GCF_007134575.1 Natronospira sp. | reverse complement strand
GCGGCTTTCCCATCGAATCCAGCGATTCGCCTCCGGACTGGCTGGTCCGGCTCACCACCAGCGTCTGATCATCGCCCCCACCGGGCCAGCAAGTCATGTTCGACACCCAGGTGATCCAGGGTCCGGGCAACGACGAAATCGACCAGATCCTCGACCCGCTCGGGCTTGTGGTAGAAGCCCGGATTGGCCGGCAGGATAATCGCGCCCATGCGGGCCAGCCGCAGCATGTTTTCCAGGTGAATCTCCGAGAAGGGAGTCTCCCGGATCACCAGCACCAGTCTGTGACGCTCCTTGAGCACCACATCGGCGGCCCGTTCGATCAGGCTGCGGCTGGCACCCATGGCAATATTGGAAACGGTGGCGGTGGTACAGGGACAGACCACCATCCGCCGGGGCGCACCCGAGCCACTGGCCGCTGCTGACGTCCATTCATCCTGGCCGTAGACCAGCAGACGATCTGACGTCACCCCGCTTCGCTCGGCCAGAAAACGACCCATATCCGCCTGGCGCCCGGGCAGGGAAAGATCGGTTTCGGTGCCGATCACCACCTGGGCAGGCCGGGAAATCATCAGATGCACGCGATGGCCGGATCGCAGCAGGCAATCCAGCAGACGCAGACCATACTGGGCACCGGAGGCGCCGGTAAAAGCCAGACTGATGTCGTCGCGGTAGTCCCTGGACTCACTCATCAGCGGTTTCTCCCCGTGTTTCTCGCAATGCTGTCAGCAGCCTGCCATGAATCCCCTCGAAGCCGCCATTACTCATGATGGCAACCTGATCGCCAGCCTGCAGCTCGGAGGCGAGTCGATCCAGTAGCGAGTCGGTGTCCCTTGCCACCGTCAGCTTCTCGCCCAGACTTGCTTCCAGCGCCTCTCCGGCCCAATCGAGTTGAGACGGCACGTAGAGGTAGATACGGTCTGCCCCGGCCAAGGCTTCGGGCAAGGCATCCCGGTGCGCGCCCATGCGCATGCTATTGGAGCGGGGCTCGAGAATCGCGACCCGACGGCCGGCCGGCAGGGCAGCCAGCGTCTTGGCAATGGCAGTGGGGTGATGGGCGAAATCGTCATAAAGCGCAATGCCGGACACCTCACCAATCGCCTCCAGCCGACGCTTCATGCCGCGGAATTCGCCCAGGGCCTCAATGGCCACCGACGGCGCCACCCCGGCATGGCGGGCAGCGGCAATGGCGGCCAAGCCATTCTGGGCGTTGTGTTCCCCGCGCATCTGCCAGCGCAATCGCCCAACTCGTTCACCGGCCACGTGCACATCAAATGCCGTCCAGCCCGAATCGGGCTCGGTGGCCGTCACGCCCTCCCGCTCATCGCCCAGATGCAGCACCGGCGTCCAACAGCCCATCTCCAGAACTTCATCCAGGGCCGGGCAATCCCGAGGGCGAATGAGCAGGCCACTGCCGGGCACGGTTCTCACCAGATGGTGAAATTGACGCTGGATGGCGGCAAGATCGGGAAAGATATCGGCATGATC
Organism: Natronospira sp.; assembly: GCF_007134575.1. Lineage (NCBI taxonomy): Bacteria > Pseudomonadati > Pseudomonadota > Gammaproteobacteria > Natronospirales > Natronospiraceae > Natronospira > Natronospira sp. The sequence continues at coordinate 2,459 of NZ_SLKM01000017.1, read as the reverse complement.
GTATTCCAGATTGTTCATGACCAGGGTGCGGGGCCGGTAGTGAACGAACTTGGAGCGCTTGTCGAAAAAGGCACTGTCGTACTCATCGGCCTCAATCACGAAGAAAGGGCTTTGACCCAGCCGCGCAGAGACCGGGAAGTTGCCCGGCATGCCGCCAATGAGAAACCCGGGGCTGAGCCCCGCGTACTCGAGAATCCAGGCCACCATGCCGGCGGTCGTGGTCTTGCCGTGGGTCCCCGAGATGGCAATCACCCAACGCTCCCGCAAGACCTCCCGTGCCAGCCAGTCGGGGCCGGAGGTGTAGGGAATACGACTTTCCAGCAGCGCTTCCACCACCGGGTTCCCTCGCGACAGGGCATTGCCCACCACGACCTGATCCGGTGCGGGGTCCAACTGGGCTGGATCCCAACCCTCGGTCAAATCAATACCGAGCGCCGCCAACTGATCGCTCATGGGCGGATACACGTTCTTATCGGCGCCGCTAACGCGCCAGCCCAGCTCACGGGCCAGGGCAGCCAAACCGCCCATGAATGTGCCGCAGGCTGCCAACAGATGAAAGTGACGCCCTTGGTTCTGATCAGAGTTCTGGTGGGAAGACATAAAAGGTCGCCGTGATATTGATTAACGTATAAGCCAGTGACAGAAGCAGTGCCCGTGCCATTGACCAATCCAGGGCATGTCTAAGGATATGGGCCAGAAGAGCAATACTCCAGAATACCAGGGCCAGACTGGCCACCACCGCCAGGTCCAGCAACAGACCACCATTGTTCTCCGGGGATACCAGCACGGTAGCAAGTGGCATCCCCATCAGATTCAGCCAGGCGCCGCACAACCAGATCGCTTGCAGTGACTGCGGCAGGCGACTCTGTCGCCCGGTAAATCCGAGCACCAGCCAGATAAAGCCCAGGGTCAAGGCGAGGTCCAGCAACAACAAGGCGGGCAGCGGATGATCCAGGGCGCGCAGATGCAACAGCACGGCGCCGGAAATCACGTAGACGCAGCCCGCCATCAAGGTCCAGGCCGTATCTGAAGGAAGATCCTGCGGACCCTGGCGGAAGACAAGGATTTGCCACCCCTTCAGGAACCAGTGCTTGATCCAGGCCATCGACAGTCTCCGCCACCGAGATAAAACACCGCATGCTACCATTCTCGCCTTACGGACAAGAGCGAAAGGCCACCGAAATGACAGAAACCGAATACATCGACAGCCCTGAGCAGCTTGCCGCTTTCGTTGCCGGCATCCGCGAATGGGATTGGCTGGCGGTGGACACCGAATTCATCCGGGAAGACAGCTACTGGCCCGAGCTCTGCCTTGTTCAGGTGGCGGCCGGCGACCGCCTGGCCTGCATCGACCCCCTGCAACTGGACGAGGCCGGCATGGCGCCTCTCCGTGACCTGATGCTGGACCCTGCCAAATTGAAGGTCTTCCATGCCGCCCGGCAGGATCTGGAGGTTTTCTTCCACTGCTGGCAAGCCGTGCCGGCACCGGTGTTCGATACCCAGATTGCCGCGGCGATGCTGGGCCATGGGGACCAGGTTGGCTACGCCCGTCTGGTACAGGTTGTGTGCGGCAAGGAACTGGCCAAGGGCCATACCCGCACGGATTGGCGCGCCCGCCCCCTGTCACCGGAGGCGATCGAATACGCCGCGGATGATGTGCGCTACCTGGGCCCAGTCTTCGAACACCTACGGCAGGGACTGGTCAACAGTGGGCGAATGGAGTGGCTGGAGGAAGAGTTCCAATCCCTGACCGATCCGGCTCTCTACCTGCCCGATCCGGATAATGCCTGGAAGCGGGTCAAGGGTTACCGAAAGCTCAAACCCCGGCAAGTGGCCGTACTGGTCAGCCTGGCACGATGGCGTGAGGAGGAAGCACTCGCCCGCAATCGGCCACGCCGCTGGATACTGAAGGACCAAGCCATGATTGACCTCGCCCGACGGCCGCCCAAACAGGCCAGCGACATGGAGGACATGCGCGATGTCCCCGATGCGGTACGCCGCCGCCATGGCGACAAGATCGTTGCGGCGGCAGAGGCTGGCTTGCAAGAGCCACCACCGGCGTTGGCCGATACACCCGAGCGTCTCAGCCCGGCTCAGGAGGCGCTGGTCGATGCGATGATGGCCGTGCTTCGCGCCCGCTGCGCCGATCACGACATGAGTCCTGCGCAGGTGGCAACCCGCAAACAACTGGAGGCGCTGGTCCGTGGGGAGCGGGACCTGCCGTTGCTCAAGGGCTGGCGAGCTGCCATGGCGGGCCGCGACCTGGAGTCTCTGCTTCGTGGGGATCTGAAGCTGGCCGTATCAGCAGGGCGACTGGTCTTCGAGAAATAGTCCGCCTGGCAAGGCGGCAGGCCTGAGGGCCGGCAATGCCGGCCCTTCCTCGTTTCCGCATCAGCGGCGAAGGCCGCGCTTTTTCTTGGAAGCCTTCTTCTTGGAGGCCTTCTTCTTGGAGGCCTTCT
>NZ_SLKM01000039.1:0-3955 GCF_007134575.1 Natronospira sp. | reverse complement strand
GGATCAGAAGCCTCAGGATCAGAAGCCTCAGGATCAGAAGCCTCAGGATCAGAAGCCTCAGGATCAGAAGCCTCAGGATCAGAAGCCTCAGGATCAGAAGCCTCAGGATCAGAAGCCTCAGAATCAGCAGCCCCAGGATCAGAAGCCCCAGGATCAGAAGCCCCAGGATCAGAAGCCTCAGGATCAGAAGCCTCAGGAGCAGAAGCCCCAGGAGCAGAAGCCCCAGGAGCAGAAGCCCCAGGAGCAGAAGCCCCAGGAGCAGAAGCCTCAGGCACAAGAGAAATCACAGGGACCCAAGCCGAGTCGGGAAGCTGACAAGGAAGCCCCCGCCCCCCAGAGCGGACGGCCTGACAGCCATGGTGACGCGCCTGCGCCCAAGCCCCAAGCCAAGGCCGAAGCGAAACCCGGGCGAGATGCCGCTCACGACAAGAAGACTGGCGCCGACGAAGAGCCCGGTCGACTGAGTGCCAAGCGGGCGGCCCGGCTGGAAGAAACCCGTCAGGTGTACGAGGAAAAACAGGAAAAGCAGACCCGTCCGCCGGCAATGGAGAGCCCCAGGCCTTCCCGTCCGGGTGAGCCCCATCCGGCCATCGCCAGCACGGCCAGCGAACGCCAGGCGGATCGACGTGGCGGCGATCAGGACAAGGACAGGGCAAAAACGGAATCGTCCCGGGAGGGTGGCGAGTCTGACAAGGACTGACGCCAGACCGATAACGGCCAGACCGATAATGGTATGATCGATTGAAAAAGGGGAGTGCCTTGCACTCCCCTTTTCTTTTGGCCGCTTAGGCTAGCCGCTTGCCTTCGTCCGGCCTGGTTTCCCGGCCATGACCGAGCGACCGGACTCAGGGCCGCAGCAACTCCTCCAGCAAGCCCTCGCAGGCCTCTTCCACCAGATCCAGTACCTGCTCAAAGCCGCGCTCACCCCCGTAATAGGGATCGGGCACTTCCCTGTGCGGGGACTCCGAGGCATATTCCAGCAGCAGCCTTACTTCGGCCCGGGCCCCGGCGGGACGCATCTCACCGACGTTGTGAAGATTCGACTCATCGGCACAGAGAATCAGGTCGAATTGCTGAAAGTCAGCCGGCTCAAGCTGTCGCGCACGGATTCCGGCGAGGCTGATGCCCCGGCGCATGGCGGCCTCTGCAGCGCGCGGGTCGGGGCCCTTGCCCACGTGATAGCCATGGGTGCCGGCGGAATCGAACTCCACCCTCCCCGCTTCGATGCCCCGCTGCTCCAGCAGATGCCGGAAGATGCCTTCCGCAGTGGGGGAACGGCAGATATTGCCCAGACAAACAAATAGCACGCGCTTACTCATGATAGGCCGTCTCCTGACTTCTGCGACTCAGACTTGCCAATACCCACAACAGGATTCAACATGATAACGGTTCACGAGGGAAATCACGCCATGAGCGATGAACAGCCGCTGCCGTCCATTGATCGCCTGGAAGCCCTGATCGGCCGACAGGTCCATTACCTGGGCCATGACTGGCAGGTGATCGAAATCCTGGAAGAAGAGCTGGCCATCGTGCTTCAGGCCACCGACAACAGCGAACGGATTCTTGCCAATGCCCACGGTGAGCCGGTGCGAGCGCTACCGGATGTGATCACCCTGCCGGTCGCCGACCCCGATGGCGGCGGGCTCAACCCTGCCCTGCGTGAGATGCAGGTCTCCGAGCAGTAGAGATCAGCCCCTAGAACCCGCCCAGCAAGGCCTCTACCCTTGCCACATCGTCGGGCACGTCCACGCCCGGCCCCGGCATTTCGCCGGCCTGCCTCACCTGAATACGCAAGCCGACCCACAAGGCCCGCAACTGCTCGAGCTGTTCAATCTCTTCCAGCTCGCAGGGTGGCTCCGCCGCCAGGCGATCCAGGACCCCCGCACGATAAGAATACAGTCCGATATGCCGATAAACCGCCCGCGGCGCCTCGGTGGAGTCCGGGTCCCGCGTAGCCGGGTTGTCACGGTCCCAGGGAATGGGAGCGCGGCTGAAATAAAGTGCCGAACCGCTGCGGGCCACGACCACCTTGACCACATTGGGGTCCATCAGCTCGGCACTGCTCTCGATGGGCCAGCACAGTGTTCCGATATCGGCCGAGGCTTCGTTGAGCAATTGATCCGCCACATCCCTGATGGCAGTCACCGGCATCAGGGGCTCGTCGCCCTGAAGGTTGACCACTACATCCTCATCAGCCCAACCCAGTTGTCCAACCACTTCCCCGACCCGGTCAGTCCCGGAACGGGCCTCCGGCGAGGTCATGCAGACCCGGGCACCGAATTGTTCGCAGTGAGTACGGATACTGTGATCGTCAGTCGCAATGATGACCTGTTCGGCGCCGGCATCGCAGGCCCGTTGCCAGACATGACGGATCATGGGTTCCCCGGCGATCCGGGTCAGGGGTTTGCCGGGAAAACGGCTGGAACCATAACGGGCCGGAATCACCACCTTGAAACTCATTTGAGATTATCCCTTTCCTCTGTGGAGATCTCTCGGGCCTCCTCTTCCAGCATGACGGGAATCCCGTCCCGGACCGGAAAGGCCAGACGATCCGCCTTGCAAATCAACTCATCCGAGGACCGTTGATAGATCAACTTACCCTTGCACACCGGGCACACCAACAGTTCCAGAGTCTTGCGATCCACGCCCATGCGTTTTTCCTCTTCAGTCCCGATCCTGCCACCGGCGGCAGAGTGCCACCAACTCATCCAGCATGGCCCCGGCATCGTCCAGCTCGGCCTCCACCGGGACCCGCCACCAATGAGCGGCGGCACGTTCGCCAAGCTTGACCGCATCCTTGTCCGTCATCAACACCGTGGTGCCATCATCCTGCTCGGCTTGCCAGCGGGCATGATCACCCGGTGCTTCCTCGATCAGCTCGATATTGTATCCCGCCAGCGTATCAAAAAAGCGCTGTGGCGCTCCCATACCCGCCACCGCCCGCACCGGGCCGGGAGCAAAGTCAGACAGGGGGCGGCGACGACCATCCATCAGGTTTACCGCGCTGTCAGTTCGCAATTGCATGAGCAAACCGCTTTCCGCTTCCGGCCGCTGGCCATTCCAGACCCGCCAGTGAACCTGATCCAGGCGCTCCAGGGGTTCGCGCAGGGGCCCGGCTGGTATCAGGCGGCCATTGCCGAAGCCCCTTTTGCCGTCAATCACCGCGATCTCGCGGTCGCGGGCCAACGGGTAATGTTGCAGCCCATCATCACTGACAATCAGATCCAGGCTGAAATGGGAAAGCAGGAGGCGACAGGCCTGGGGGCGGTCAGCGCCCACCGCTACCGGGCAGCCGGTCAGGCGCTGAAGCAGGAGGGGCTCGTCACCCACACGACGCCAGTCACTATTCGCTTCCACCAGCAGACAGTCACGACTGCGACGGCCATAGCCACGGCTGACGACACCCACCTGCAGTCCACGCCGCTTGAGTGCAGCGGCGAGCCAGGCGACAAAGGGAGTCTTGCCGGTACCACCGGCCGTGAGGTTGCCCACCACCACGACCGGCACCGGCGCCCGCCAGGCCGTGGCTGCCCGCCGGCGATTGAGCCGCACCAGGCCGGCCTGCAGCCGGGCCAGACCCCGCAGCACGATGCCGGGCTGCTGCTCACCGTACCAGCGCCCTTGCAGCCAGGATTCCAGTCGGCGGCGCAGGCTCATGGCTCGCCCTTACTCGGAAAACTGCAGGCGATGCAGACTGGCGTAATGGCCACCACGATCAAGCAACTCCTGGTGGGTACCCGACTCCACGATACGGCCATGATCCAGCACCAGAATGCGATCGGCATTCTCGATCGTGGACAGGCGATGGGCGATGACAAAGGTAGTGCGGTCCTCCATCAGGCGATCCAGGGCTTTCTGGATATGGCGCTCCGACTCGGTATCCAGTGCCGAGGTAGCCTCGTCCAGAATCAGCAGGGGCGCATCCTTGAGCAGGGCCCGGGCAATGGCGATCCGC
>NZ_SLKM01000122.1:0-3972 GCF_007134575.1 Natronospira sp. | reverse complement strand
TGCCGATAGCCGATCTGGAAGCCACCCCTCCGGTGGGACTGCAGGCCTACTTCGATGTGAACGGAGGTGTCATTCTCCGTCAGGCGTCGGAACGCCTCCGGTTGCTCTGGTCGCTGCTCCTCGGACTGGAAAATCAGCGTGCCCACCCCGGCCTGAGCATAAAAGCCGACGCCGTCATCCGGGTAGATTAGGCGACCATGCCCGCCAAGCAAGAGAAAGCTTTGTTCACGGTTATCAATCTGCGCTCTGCCAAGTCCTAATTCAAAGCCATGCTGAAGGCGCCAGCCGTTTCCGAGAGGGTGGCCGGGGCGGGAGAGCCAGCGGGCATTGGCACCGGTCAGAATGGCGGTCCGCCCTTCCACGGTCTGCGTGTACTGCCAGGCGGCGATGCCGATCTCATTGGCGTCGGCCGTTTTCGCCGGTAGTAGAGTCACGAGCATGATTGCGGCTGCCAGAGCAAGACCCACAGTCCGGCCCTGGATCGCCTCAGTCATTGGACCTGTCCCACGGATTGGACCCGGATGAAATCGGCGAAACCACTCATGAACTGCCGCGCCCGCTCCTCCAGCTTCTCATCATTGAAACGACCCGAGTCGCCGAGGGCATTGGTGGCGCCAGGAACATACAATTGACCGCCGAACCAGAGTTGCAGGCCGAGCCCGCGAAACGTGGGAAGCCAGGCGTACTGGGCGGCACGCGTCCCGTTGGGCCCAGGGGTGGCGCCGGTAATGGCCACCGGCCGGCCCCGAAACACCCGTCCGATATCAGCGGGCGGCCGGCTCATCCAGTCGATGGCATTCTTCAGCGGCCCGGGCACGCCCTGATTGTATTCGGGACTGACCAGCAGCAAGCCGTCGGACTGGGCGCAGGCCTCCTTCAGCGACTCAACCGCTGTCGGCATTCCCTCATCCTCCAGGTCCTGGTCGTAAACCGGTATACCGCTGATATCACGCTGTTCCACTTCGCAGCCCTCCGGGGCCAGCGAAGCCAGAGCGGACAGCAGCTGACGGTTCAATGAGGCCTTTCTAAGGCTGCCGGCAATGCCGAGAATACGCATGAAGCAGGCTCCTATTCGTCGTCGTCCCAGTCTTCACCATAGTGGAATGTGATCTCTTCGTCTTTTCGGATTCTTCGAATGGCGTAGAGTTCAAAGCCGTCGAATTCCGCATTGGGCCGACTGCTATGGTTGCAGAAGCGCAGGACATTCTTGCCATTTCGGCCAACCGGGTTCTCGTCATTCTCATCATAGACCCAGAGCACGTGCATGCCGTCCTTCTGTGTTTCGGGTCCTTCGTAGCTGCCGATATGGGTGCCCTTGGCAATCTGTTTCCTGGCAAACAGGCCCTTGCCATGGATGGGAGACGGTCCGCAGTAGACCAGGGGATTCTCCTCATTGTATTTCTTGCTCAAGACAAAACCTCGTGATTGTCATCAGCTTGGGAGGTGCTATTGTGCCATGAAGGCGGCTGGGTAGTGCCCTGTTCTCACCAGGGCAGGGGGTCCCCATTGGCATGCCGGAAACTGCCACTGGTCTCAGGCCTGATTTCGTCAATCCTTTCAAGCAGCTGCGCAGCTGCCTGGGGCGCATCCACGTTACCCTGTCTTGCTGTCATTTCGGTGCGTACGAAACCGGGATGCAGCAGACCCACGGCGATACCCCGTTCCGCCAGATCATGTGCCAGGGACACGCCGGCCATGTTCACCGCAACCTTTGACATCCGATAGCCGTAGCTGCCGCCTGAGGTATTGTCCGCAATGGACCCCATTCGGCTGGTGATGATTGCCAGGCGACTTCCAGGATGCATTCGCGGCAGCAATGCCTGTGTGAGTAATAGGGGCCCCAGGGCATTCACTTTGAACTGGGTCAGGATGTCTTCTATGGATTGCCCTTCTATCTCCCCGAGACGCTGGACACTGAGAACGCCCGCATTATTCACGAGGACGTCCACGGGCCGGTCACCCAGTGCTTCACTGAAGCGGTCAATTGATGCCGGATCTGCCACATCCAGGCCTTCATGGAACTCGACGCCAAGGTCTGAAAGCGCCGCACTGGCCCTGCGGCAGCCTACTACGACTTCATCTCCCCGCACGTGAAAACCACGGGCAAGCTCCAGGCCAATGCCCCGGTTGCCGCCTGTGATGATGACTCTGCTCATCGTTTCTCCCCAGCATCTGATTGTTTTCGGCCCAAACCCCGCTCCAGGGTATCCAGGGCGGCACCTACTTCATTGGCCGCCTGGTCGATCCGCCCAGAGGAGGCCGAGATATGCTCCAGGCGCTCCCCCAGCTGTTGGAACCAGGCCCGCAGGGAGCGTTCCGCTGCGCGCTGTCTTTCCGTTGCCTCTGCCACATTTCGACTTTGTTCGGCCAGTTGTCGCGCCGTCTCGACGATCTCTCCCAGGGCAAGATCGGCCTCACTGGCCTGATGTCGGCTGCTTTCCATCACCTCGGCTGCTCGCTGCATCCCCGACGAGCCGTCCTCGACCCCGTGAACCAGGCGGTCGATTCGATCACCAATCTCGTGAGCGGCCTCCTGACTGCGTTCGGCCAGGGCCCGGACCTCTTCTGCCACCACACCAAAACTGCGACCTTCAGCTCCCGCCCGCGCGGCTTCGATGGAGGCATTCAAGGCCAGGCGATGGGTCTGTCTTGCGATATTGTCGATCAGCTCCACCACCTTCATCAGGCTGCGGGTTCCGCTGGCCAATTTCCGGAGTTCCTCACCGGATTCCCGGACCGTACGATTGAGCGCTTCCAGCTCTTCCACGGTGGCATGGGCGAGCCTGCCCCCGTCCCCGGCCCGGGTTTCGGCCCGAGCCGCACCCTGAGCCATTTGCTGCGCTTCCCCGAAGGCCCTTTCGGCGACGTCCGTCAGCTCCGCCAGCAGTGACTCGATCTTTCGCCGATTCTCCTCCTGCTCCGAGAGCAATTCGGCGACTGCCGAGGCCTCGGTCCCGATACTGCGGCTGCGATCCGCCATATGCGATCCGGCCGAGGCCAGATCCGCGCTTACTTGCTCCAGCTCGGCGACACCCCGTCGTCGAGCCCGTTCGAACAAAAGCGCCAGAATGGCCATCACGACCAGCAGGACCAGGGAGGAGCTGATCTGCATGGGTCGAACGGCTTCTTCAGGCAGATGATCCAGCGGCAGCAGCCAGCCACCCTGTTCCCCCAGATGCAGGAGAATGACCGTGGCCGCCGCAATGGGCGTCCACAGGTAGCCGTGGCGCCAACCACCGGTGAAAATGGCGGCAACCGGGACCACGGCGAACCAGAACACGGGAGAGGACATGACGCCGGCGGCGACGAAACAGAGCCAGAACAGCAGGGCATTGAGGGTGCCCAGCGCCAATAAGCGAGCGGCGGCAATGCTGCCGCTGAGCTTGAGTACCAGCGGGCAGCAAAGTGCGATGAGGCTGGCGATCAGCACCCCCAGGCTGCCCAGCGGCATGCCCAGCAGATAATAGCGCAGGGTGAAGAACAGGCCGGCAACGCCGAGGGCCAGACTGATTCCCGTCAGGTTGAGCGCCTGGGTCCGTTGTTCCGCACTCAGGCGCCTGCCCACGGGCAGGAAAAACTCAAGGACGCCGCCAGCTTCGTTCATGTCAGGTTCCGGTTTCGCTCAAGGGCCCTTGATACTATAGCGGCAGAAAAGCCCCCTGGTTTAGCGTCCCGGACCCCGCGGTGGGTCACCAATAGATCCCGATATTGATATTGAATCGGGTTTCCCAGTCTGCGTTGGGGTCCCCCTGGGCAAAGGCCGTCACCGGATCCACCCCCATGAAGTTATGGTTCTTGCCGCGAATGATATCCACAAAGGTGAAGGTCGGACCCGCTGTGATGGAGCAGCCTGTGGTGTGCAGCTTGGAATCGGCCCACCCCGAGGGTGCCTTGTCCAGGACGCTGTAATTGAGGTAGCAGGTCAGGTGGCTGACTGGCCCCCAATCCACGTTGAATTCCCTGGTTAGGTTG
>NZ_SLKM01000063.1:0-3991 GCF_007134575.1 Natronospira sp. | reverse complement strand
GGCTAACTGCCTAGGTGGGTGTCGTAGTGGGGGTCCTGTTTGAGCAGGGCTTCGATGTCGCCGGCGGTCTGGGGTTTGGCGAGAAGGAAGCCCTGGACGTAGTCGCACTCGAAGCGATCCAGGCTCTGCATTTCCTCGTCGTTTTCCACCCCTTCGGCAATGATGTTGAGGTCCAGGTCCCGGGCCAGGCCGGAGATGGCGCGGACGATTCGTTCCCGGCGGGGATCGTGGACCATGTCGGAGACGAAGGAGCGGTCGATCTTGAGAGTGTCCAGCGGGAAGAGGTGAAGATAGCTGAGGCTGGAGTAGCCGGTGCCAAAGTCGTCAATGGCCAGTCGCACCCCTTTCTCGCGCAGTTGTTGCAGGGCCACGGCGGCATGCATGGGGTCATCCACCAGCAGACTCTCGGTGATTTCCAGCTTGATCTGCTCCGGGTCCACGCCGGAACGGGCCAGTACGGCCCCCAGACGGTCGATTTCCTCCAACTCCAGGAGCTGGCGACCGGAAACATTCACGCTCATGAACAGTGGCGGACGGCCAGGGCCATCGACAATGGCCTGGAACCGCTTGAGGGCATCCAGGGCCTCTTCCAGTGCCCAGGCCCCCATGGCGACGATCTGCCCGGTGGCTTCGGCCACGCCGATGAACTCCCCCGGTGAGACTGTTCCCCGGTCCGGGTGACGCCAGCGCATCAGTGCCTCGAAGCCTCCGATTCGGCCGTCTCTTAGATCAATAATGGGTTGGTAGAAGAGTTCGAATTCGCGGCTCTTCATGGCTCGCTGGATGTCCGCCTCCACCGCCATGTCGTGTTCTGCCTGATGCTCCAGTGAGGTCTCGGCGGTTTTCGGGGCCGCGTGCTGGAGCATGAAGCGCTGGGTCCAGATGAATCGGCCCAGATTGCCGCGCAGCAGGGTCTGCAGCAGTGGGTCGGCGGCATCGATGGCGGCCTGCAGCCGTTCGGTGGAGATCACCAGGGTCTCGGTATCGGTGGCCGCGGTGGCGGTGGCGGTCCTTGCCTGGTGGCTTATCAAGGCCAGTTCGCCAAACACCTCGCCGGGGCCCAGATTGGCAATGACCACTTTCTTGCCGCCCTGGTCAGTGGAAATTTCCACCCGTCCGTCCCGGATGAGATAGGCCTTGTCGCCCTGCTCGCCTCGTTCGAAGATGACCGTGCCGGCCTCAAATCGTTGGCCTGGGATACGTTCAGTCATGTCCTGTCCCCCTGTTTTGCGCCTCATCCCTTGGCATTCGCCAGGGTCCAAGCTCCCCCATACGGGGGGACCCTGTCAATGCCCCGCCAAGGGGGTGCCCTTGCCCCTTGCTCCAATACTAGACTGTTTGTCATGAAGCGTTCTCGTGTCTGGAAAAAGGCGGTCTGGTTGTCCGTCATTGCTGTCGGGGCAGCCCTGGTGATCCTGGTGGTGGATGGCCGGGACGGTTTCCAGCGCCTGGAGTGGATGACCGAGGACTTTCGCAGCGCCCAGTTTCGCCATGAGGCGGAGATTCATCCTGATCTCGCCCTGATTCTCATCGACGAGGCTTCCCTGAGCCTGCTCAATCCGGTGTTGGGTCGATTCCCCTGGCCACGCTCGGTCTATGCCGACCTGCTGGAGTTTCTCGCCGAGGGCAATCCCCGGGCCGTGGTCTTTGATGTTCTGTTTACCGAGAACCAGTGGCTGCATGGCCAGGATCGTGATCAGCTCAGCGAGGAGGACGAGGCCCTGCTGATGGCCACCGCCGCGGCCGGCAATGTCCATCATTCCCTCCAATTGATCCATGAGCGCCCGGATGAAGTGGACGAGGATGCCCTGGATCAGCCGCTGCCGGATGAGATTCGCCAGCAGCATGCCCTCAACGGTGTTACCGGTCTGGAAGACGAGGGCCGAAACAGCTACATGCTGCCCTTCGAACCCCTGGGCGCCTTTTCCGCCGGTCTCGGCGCCGTGGGTCTGGATGCCGATGCCGATGGGGTTTTCCGGCGGGTGAGACCGCTGTTTACCTATCAGGACGAGATTTTCCCGGCGCTTTCCACCACCGCCTTGAAGCAGCAAGTCGGTCTCGGCGAAGCCCGTTTCCAGGGCCGCGACCTGCTGCTGCCGGATCGCCATGTCCCCCTGGATGACAGTGGCCGGATGCGGGTAAATTTCTACGGTGACATTCCCGCCTGGTCCTTCGGTGGGATATTTCGCAGTCTGGGCAGCCTGAGGCGTGGCGAGCCCGAAGCCATGCTGGTGCCACCGGATGCATTCGAAGACCGGATCGTCTTTATCGGCGGTTCAGCCGTGGGCCTGCACGATATCAAGCACACACCGCTATCCAGCCGCACGCCGGGGGTGGAGATTCACATGGCGGCGGCCAGCAATCTGCTCATGGGGGACTATCTGCGTCCCTCGCCGGCATGGCTGACTCCGCTATTGGTGGTCCTCTTTGCCGGGGTGACCGCGGCCAGTTTTGCCCAGGGTCGGGTGTGGCGACAATTGACGCCACCCCTGTTGCTGCTGGCTGCTCACCTGGCGCTGGTGATGATCGCCTTCCAATACCACCATTTGGTGGACCTGGTGGCGCCCAGCAGCGCCTTGTTGCTCACCGGCCTGGCTTGCATGGCCTATGTGTCGGCCACCGAAGGGCGGGACCGGCGCCGGGTCCGCCGCATGTTGTCCCAGTATGTATCACCCGCGGTGCTGGCCGAGGTAGTGGACCGCTATGACGAGCATGTCCGGGCCGAAGTGGGCACCGAAGAGCGGATGACCATTCTGTTCTCCGACATTCGCGGTTTTACCACCATTTCGGAAGGCTTTTCGCCGGAGCAGGTGGTGGAAATGCTTAACCGCTATCTGTCGGAGTTGAGCGAGGCCATTTTTTTCCACGAGGGAACCCTGGACAAGTTCATTGGCGACGCCATCATGGCCTTCTGGGGAGCACCCATTCGCGTCCCGGATCATGCCGAGCGGGCGGTGTCGGCGGCCCTGGCCATGCAAGAGCGGCTAGAGATACTGAATCAGGCGTTGCTTTCGGAAGGGCTGCCCGCGCTGCGCACCGGCGTGGGCCTGCACACCGGTTCGGTCATCCTTGGCAATATCGGTTCCGAGCGCAAGCTCGACTACACTGTCATTGGGGACAATGTGAACCTGGCCTCGCGACTGGAAGGGCTTACCAGTCATTACGGCTGCCCGGTACTGATCTCGGAGGACACCGCCGGCGACCTGGGAGAGGGCTTTGTCTGCGCCCTGGTGGACCGGGTGCGGGTGAAAGGACGCCAGCAGGCGATTGGTATCTGGCGCCCGCTGGTCGGCCCCGATGCCGACAATGCCCAGCGGGAGCAGGCCCTGGAAGTGCGCCATTGCAGCCAATTGGCCTGGGAGACCTACCGGGAACGGGACTGGTCGGCGGCGATCGCCGCCTGGGAACGTCTGCCGGAGGGAGACCCGTTGCGCTCGCTGTTCGTCGCCCGCTGTCGGCGTTATCAGGATGAGGGTGTGGCTGCCGACTGGGATGGGGTTTATCGCCTGGACAGCAAATAATCGCGAAGTCGTGAGGGAGGAATTGCAAATGAATATGAAACGATGGGGACTGGGCCTGCTGCTACTGTGGGCCGGCCTGGCCCTGGCCGATGACGAGGGATCTGCGGAGCAAGCCGCTAAGCTGATGTATGTGCAAACGCATAATGCCGCGGTGTTCGAGGAGCCTGGCCTGGGTGGCGATCCGCTCAGCCGGCTGGCGCAAGGTGATCAAGTACAAGTGCTGGAAAGCACCGAACGCTGGTATCGTGTCCAGCAGGAAGACCTTGAGGGCTGGATGCCCAATCTGGTCCTGCGGGATACCCCGCCCAGCCGTCGGCAGAGCCGGGCGGATGAGGCAGCCGAGCTGGAGGCCAGTCCGCGGCGACGGGCGTCTGCCGTGACCACGGCGGGGGCCATCCGCGGGGTGGAGGAGGAAGAGCGTCTGCTGGATGACCCCGACCTGGACATTGAGCAGTTGCGTGCCCTGGAAG
>NZ_SLKM01000080.1:0-4005 GCF_007134575.1 Natronospira sp. | reverse complement strand
GAGTGCTGAGTGCTGAGTGCTGAGTGCTGAGTGCTGAGGCGGGGAATGTCGCTCCCGCCGGGAGTTACTCAGTACTCAGCACCCAGCACTCAGTACTAAATTCAGACCTCGTCGGCGCCGAACAGCCCCACGCGGAGGTTCTTGGCGGTATAGATGACTTCACCGTCCACGCTCATCTGGCCATCGGCGATGGCCATCTTGAGGCCACGGCGAATTACTCGCTTCATGTCGATGCGGTATTCGACCTGCTTCGCCTCGGGCATCACCTGGCCGGTGAACTTCACCTCACCCACGCCAAGGGCACGGCCCCGACCGGGGTTGCCTTCCCAGACCAGATAAAAGCCCACCAGCTGCCACAGGGCGTCCAGGCCGAGGCAGCCGGGCATGACCGGGTCGTCCTTGAAGTGGCATTGGAAGAACCAGAGGTCCGGTTTGATGTTCAGGGTCGCGCGGATGATGCCCTTGCCATATTCCCCGCCCTCGTCACGGATCTCGTCGATCCGGTCGAACATGAGCATGGGCGGAAGGGGGAGGCGGCCGTTGCCCGGCCCGAACATTTTTCCTTCAGCACATTCAATGAGCTGGTCGTAATCAAGACTATTGGGGCGATTGCTCATGGGTCTCACTCTTAATTAGGGCGGCGGCTATGGTCGCCAAATCTGGCCACCGCGTCAATTCCGGCTGGCCTTGATGAAGATCATGGTTCCCTGGGTGGCCAGGGCCCAGACTCGGCCTCAGCGCTTGTCGTAGGCCGTGGTGGCGTCTGCCAGCGTCATTTCATCCAGGTGGCTGAGGAAATGCTGCATGGCTTCCGCCAATGCATTACGCAGGCGACAGCGATCCAGCAGGGGGCATCTGGGCTCGGTGCAATTGACCGGCTGCAGTACCGGTTCGAATTCTCGCACGATTCGGCCGATCCGGATCTCCTCCGGCCGCCGGGCCAGCACCAGGCCACCATTGCGTCCGCGCACGCTGGTGACATGTCCCAGGTGATTGAGCCGCGCCACGATTTTGCGCAGGTGATGCCAGGAAACGGACAGCTCCCGGGCAGCAGTACTGGCGGACAGTCGCTCACCGGGTCGCTCGGCGAGCAGCATGAGCAGTCGCAGGGCGAAATCGGTCTGTTTGGTCAGTTGCATTTGGATTCCTACTTGGGTTGAGGAAACAGCCTATGAGCAGCGTCAGATTTTCCCTCGAGGCGCAACGAGCCCGGTGGCCGGTGGTGCTTCAGCAGCCTTTCCGGCTTTTTTTCCTGGCAGCCGCGTGGTTCGCCGTCTTCCATGGGGCCCTGTGGGGCGGCATGTTGGCCAGCGGCAGCATGGTCATTGAGGGGAATCCTTTCCTCTGGCACGGCTATCACATGGTCTTCGGGTTTGCTGTGGCGATCGTGATCGGCTTCCTATTGACGGCGGCCGCCAACTGGATTGGCAAGCCCGTTTCCCCGCCGGCACTCACGTTGGGCTTGTTTCTGGCCTGGTGCGTCGCGCGGCTCGGGGGTTTCCTGCCGGATTTGCTGCCCTGGGCCCTGGTTACGTTGGCAGATGCTGTTGCCCTGTGGGGAGCATGCATTGCCCTGGGGGTGGCGCTGCTGCGGGCAGGAAATCGCCGAAACTACCTCTTCATTGCGGTGTTGGCCGCGCTGGCGCTGGCTGCCACGGCCTGTTTCCTGGCCGTTACGGGGATCATATCGGATATTCGCTTTGCACTCATGCGCATCGGCCTGGATCTGATGTTGCTGCTGATGGTGATCATGGGGCAGCGAATTATTCCCTTCTTCACCGAACGGCGCTTGCCGCATCTGGGGGTCCGGCGGTCACCGCTGCTGATGCTGCTGACACCGATGGTGGTGGCGGCCGGCCTGCTGGCCAATTACCTCGGTTGGCCCATGCCGGCCATGGCCCTGATGCTCTCCGCCGCCGTGCTTCTGCTGGTTCACATGACCCTGTGGCGAAGCTGGGGCAGTTGGCCGGAACCCATGCTCTGGATTCTCCATCTGGGTTATCTGTGGCTGGCTCTGGCGCTGGTGCTACGTGCCGGCAGTCTGGGTTTCGGCTGGATGCCTTATTCCACCGCCGGTCACGCGGTCAGCGTCGGCGCCCTGGGAGCGCTGGGCCTGGGCATGCTGGCCAGGGTGTCGCTGGGCCATACCGGGCGGATGATTCAGGCCAAGCCCTGGATCGTCCTGGCCTTCGTGCTGGTTTCCCTGGCGGCGGTATTTCGGCTCATGACCGGCTTTCCCATCGGACTGCTCATGCAATGGCTATTCGGGCTCTCGGCCCTGAGCTGGATTCTGGCCTGGCTGATCTTCGCCATCAGCTACGCCCCCATCCTCACCGGCCCCCGCGCCGACGGTCAGCCGGGCTAAACCCGGGGCAAGCAGGGAAGAGCCTCACGCCAAGACGTGAAGAAATTCAAAAGATGGCCTCGCGCAGAGGGCGCCAAGAACGCAAAGAAAAAGCATTCTATGCTGTAGTTGCTGCCAGGCTTTCAGACCCCCAGCCAAAAGACGGAATTTCTTGGCGATCTTGGCGCCCTCCGCGCGAGGCAATGGTTTTCTTCGCGTCTTGGCGTCTTTGCGCGAGGCCATCTTTTGAATTCGGTGCCAGGCTTATCGGACCTCGAAGCCGCGCCAGAAGGGATCGTCGTCGTCGACGAAGAGGGTATTGTGACCCGTGACCCGGGCCCAGCCTTCCACGCTGGGGATGATGGCCTCGTGTTGTCCCACCTGCGTACGGCCCTCCACCCGTCCCCGAAAGAGACTGCCGATGATGCTTTCATGGACGAAATCCTCGCCATCACCCAGGCGGCCGCGGGCTGCCAGCTGAGCCATGCGGGCGCTGGTGCCGGTGCCGCAGGGGGAGCGGTCAATGGCCCGTTCGCCGTAGAAAACCGCGTTGCGGGCCTGGGCTTCAGGGTTTCGGGGGGCATCCGTCCACATGGTGTGCGTCACGCCCCGCACCGTGGGGTCATCCGGATGGACGCAATCCAACGCTTCATGGGCGGCCTGGCGGACCTTTGGTGACAGGTGGAGGATGTCATCCGCGCTCATTCCGTCCAGCCCGGGCCAGTTGGTCTGTGGTTCGACGATGGCAAAGAAATTCCCACCGTAGGCGACGTCGATGGTCAGTTCTCCCAAGCCTGCCACATTGATCGATACATCACGATGGGCCAAAAAGCTGGCCACATTTCTGATTCGCACGCTGCGGACACGATCATCGTCCATCTGGTACTCGATATGGACCTGTCCGGCGGGTACGTCCAGGATTGCCTTGCCCGGAATTTTTGGCTGCAGCAGACCTGCCTCAATGGCCGCCGTGACGGTACCAATGGTGCCGTGGCCGCACATGGGCAGGCAGCCGCTGGTCTCAATGAAAAGGATGGCGGCATCGGCGTCGTCCGAGCAAGGCGGCAACAGCAGTGAACCGGACATCACCGAATGGCCCCGGGGTTCGTACATCAGCGATTGGCGGATCCAGTCATGGTGAGCGAGGAAATCCTGGCGCTTCTCGCTCATGGTTTCACCGCGCAGCTTCGGGTAACCGCTGGTGACAAGGCGAACTGGATTGCCGCAGGTATGGGCATCAATGCAGAAAAAAGTCCCAAGTCTCATGTTGCAGTGCTTCCCGGCTCGGTATGGATGGCTCAAGTCAGGTAGGATTACAGCTGTCGGCGAGGCGGGCAAGCCGTACATCCGTTCTTCCCCAGAATAACCACGAACAAGGCAATGACTGAATCCACTATAGACACCGATTTCCTCGTTATCGGTGGTGGCATTGTCGGTGTCACGGCAGCCTTTGAACTGCAGGCTGCCGGTCGACAGGTGCTGCTGATCGACCGAGAGGCTCCCGGTGCGGGGGCATCCCGAGGTAACGCCGGCCATTTTGCCACCGAGCAGATCTTCCCCATTGCCGATGCCTCCATTCTCTGGCAGGTCCCCAAGTTGCTGCTTGACCCCCTCGGGCCGCTGGCCATCGACTGGCGCTATGCGCACCGCATTACTCCCTG
>NZ_SLKM01000185.1:0-14785 GCF_007134575.1 Natronospira sp. | reverse complement strand
GTATTGCCCGATTTATCTCTATAAAAGAATTTTCTATATGAGATAGATTTAATTGGTTTAATAACCTGCTGTAATCAGGCAAAGGTTGGATTGAATTGGCTAGTAATTGATTAATTGAATTTAGTTCTCTGATATGCGGTGAAAAAGCTTGTAGGGATTCAATTTGTTGTTGATGAATGTCCATTGCTCTAATCATTTGAGCACTTTCCAACATTTTCTTCATGCTCTCAGATAGCTGATTAAGATTACTAAATTGATCGACCTGTTGCATGGAAGCCTGAATAATTCTGAATTGGCGTTGTAGATCTAAAACATGATCAGGAATCTGTATTTGTTCAAACATTATACGCAGACTTTCCGCTTCGCGAATATGGCTTCGGAAAGATTCGAGACCCTTGAATAAACTTTGTAAATCTTTATCGTTGAACTTAAAGCTCATGGACTAATTGTTTTAGGCATCTAACGGCTCAGCATTTCTGCGGCGTGGCAATCAATTTTGAAGTCTGTACCGAATACCCGTTTTTAACTTTTTTCTTGACTTTCAGCTAAGGGTAAATGCTTGTTAGGTACAAACATATAAACCTTTTAGTCTGAATCTTCTCTGATATTCTTTACTAAACTAGCTTTAACAACTTTTGGGAGATCGAGTTCATCAAAATAAGTCAAACTACTGTTCAATTTGTATCTGGAAACAATTTCACTAAATGGAATTTCTAATTTCTTCGGGATTCCATGTTTATTTACAATCTGTTTGACGTCTTTTTGTACATCCCATTGATCGGAATGGTATGCCAAATACCAAAGAATTTCTAAACATTTCAGTTTTGATTCATCATCATTAACAGTTAGATACAATTGCTTTAATAGTTTCCCAAAAGAAGAGGTCGATGAAAAAGGCCAACCAAGTGTTCCAAGACAGTCATGAATTCTGTTAATTAAAGTATTGATAAACTCAGCAATATCATTTCCAACTTCACTGTAATATTCATCTACTTTATTATCACCCTGTAATAAAATATCTATAACCGGAGATAAATAATCATGATAAACATGATTTTGATAGTTTCCCTCAATAGCTATTTCATGAAACCTCATCCAATCAATACTTTCCCCTAGACTTAATAAGTCTTTAAGAGTCATATATTCAGAAGGAATTTCATCTTCTAAAGCTAATTCTTTTAACTTACGATAATGGGCTTCAAACTCTTCTACATCTTTAAACCTTTCAGAAGGATCTTTAGAAATACTTTTTCTTACTAAAGAGATTAATTCAAATGCTTGAATATCAATAGGATCTTTAGCTGTGAAAATAAAGTAAATAAGCTTTCCAAGTGAGTAAATGTCACTTTTAAATGTAGCATCCTTTAGTTTGTCCCGTTGTTCGGGGGACACATACATTATTTGTCCATAATGATTTTGACTTGAACCTGTATAATGAGAAAGAGACTCTTCATTCTTACCTAATCCAAAATCAGAAAGTTTGATATTGATTTCTGAACCCTCTTCAAAAACCAAAACATTATTTGGCGCAATATCTCTATGAAGAATTGACTTATTGTGAGCACATTTAATTGCACTTAATATTTGGTCTGTAATTTTAAACCTATCTTCAAGAGTTAATTTTTGATTATTTCTCCTTATATACTGGTGTAAGTTACAGTCCCCCATTTCCATCAAGTACCAAAGTTTCTCATTTTCATGATCATTTCCTTCGGCATAGATTTCAATTATATGTGGGCAATCAGATAGCTCTTTTAAAAGATTTATTTCACGTAGAAGTCTATATCTGTATTCATCATTGGAATAGAATCTTCTTTTCAATTCTTTTAGAGCAAAAGTAGATCCTGATTCTTTATGAATCATACTTTTTACAATACAAAAGTAACCAGATCCAATGATAGTTTTATGTTCTAGATTATAAAGCTCCAAAGAAATTGAACCCTTCATTAATTTAAATTTTTAAATTTTGCACCTAACGGCTTGGCAAATAACCGGCACCGAGATTCGGAACGTAGTTTTTATTTATTGCCCTAAATCTACTGGAGAATTTGAGAAATGCAAGGCGGTGTCCGGTTGTTTTGCTTTGTTAGCAGCCCAGGCTTAATCGTAAAATAGCTCTAAATTCATTCCTAACCAGAATTCTCTAAACGTATCTGCAGCATCAACGACAATTGGCTGATTTATCAATATATAGCCATTTTCATCAATCATTTCCTCATCTCTATCTTTAAAGTAATCACGGATTACTTGTTCATGATTCGAATTATTTAAATTACCTGCTCTATGTGATATTATATTCCTAATTTTTTGGAGAATTGTGACTTTATTCCACTCAGTTTCTACACTGGCGAAATCTACTTCCATCACTTTTGTCAAATACTTACGAGCACGTGAAATCCCTTTTCCATTAAAATCTGACAGCGAAATATTACATTCCTTGAGTTGTTGTAACTTCTTGCATAATTCATTTAGATCATTTTCAAAAAAGAAATAAGATTGTGTGAAAAGAGAATACCAAAGGGATTTAGGATAAATTTCTAAATCAGAATTGATATTACTTTGTACATAAGATTCAAACTCCTCTTCTGTATCAAACTCTCCTCGTAAAAACTCTAGTGATTTTCGCACTCCGTCTTTAACCATTGCAAGAAGAGCTGGCATAAAATTACTTTGAATAATTTCAGAAAACTTTATGAGTTGTATTTGCTTCGTTCTAGCATTTAGAACAATAAATTTTTCTATTTTTTTTCTTCTTGAGTCATGAAGAGAGTTCAAAGTGTTTTGTGCTGATAACGGCCTGACTTTTGTGCAGCTTGGCAACTAACTTAAAAGTAAGGCAAAAAACCTGAGCCGGACTGCACGCTGGTTAGTAATTTTCTTTTTCTAAATCTTTAAGACTACGAATAAATTTTTCTCGATGTTCTTTTTCCCTATTTAGTTCCATAACGACAAATTCTAATGCGTTAAGAATCTTTCCTGCAATAACTTGACAATCTTCTTCTGTTCGAGAATGAATTCCTTTGCTCAAAAAATCATGAATTATTTTAAACGGATTTATTCCATCAATAATCAGGGATTTTGGAGCGATTTGTAAAGCTAACTTTGTTTTAGATGAAAAATCTTTCCCGTTACATATATTTCTATATTCTTCTATTCTTTGTTGATCAACCCCTTCTTCAGATTGCTTATCTATCAGCAATTTTAGTAATGGTTCCATTTCATTTTCTAAAACTCTGCGAAAATAAGCACAAGCTCCGAGTCCATAAGATTGGCTGAGACAGACTTTTCCTTTTCTAAAGAAGACCGCCTCATCACCTAAAAAGTTATCTAATTCTCTTTCTATTTCAATCTTCCACGGGGGATATTGTCCTAGTTTACGTACCCAGATTCTATTGTCTTGCCTATATTCGATCCAAAACTGAATTTGTGTTCTACATGCTGAACACTGAAAATGAAAGTGATGAAGGCCATAATGAATTTCGTCATTTAAAACAGTACCAGCTTTAAAAATACCAGCGCCACCACCTGTATTTAATAAGCGTCTATTATCAAATACACGGCTAGTTCCACAATTATCACAATCATAATCAATGAATTTGATAGCCACATCCTTATTCTTAAGAGGTTCATCTAAGACCTCTTTTGTCAAAAGGGGTAGATTCTCTAGAAATCTTTTAAACTGATCATACATTTTCATAAGATATTAGTTCAAAGGATAGTCAGCTTTTAATTCTTTTATCATTTTTTTCTCTTAGTGTTCTTTTGTGCAGCTAACGGTTCAGGGCTTAAGCGGCGAGGCGCCCAAATTTAATTGTGGCGAAAAATGCAAAATCGTCCGCTTGAAGCCCTTGCTATTTCTCAATCTTCTTTAGTCAAATATCACTTTTAGTTTATCATCAATTAATTTTGTCGGTTCATTACTGAACTTAAAGGCCTGTTCTTTCAAGTAATCACTGAAGGAATATGACTTAATAAAATAATCTTTAGAATTTCCCTGAGCGATATAAGCATCGAGTATAGAATTGAATTTCAAATATTCATTTTTAAACAAATCTGCAAATTTCAGAAGATCATCTAGTTGAATTAAAACGGGTTTTTGGATTCGAAAGTCATCAAGCGAAAAATCTCTTATCAGATCATCAAAGCTTGAATTAAAAAAGTAATTAATTCCGTGTTCATCTAATGCTCGGTCTGTAACAACTATTATAGGATAATACTTTGCGCCTTTATAATTAAACTCATCAAAATCTTGTATTAACCCATCTTCGAGTTTGCTGATAAACGAAAGTATTTGTGAAACGCCCTTATTCTTTTGTTGGGTGCCTCGAATTAACTTTTTAATTATTTCCTTTTCAATGACCTTAAAGTCATACGAATTTTTAGTGTCAGACCTTATAAGAGTATCTTTACATTCAAATAAAAAAACTTTACTCCTTCTTCGAATGTAGAAATCAGGTTCCCCATCGATTTTTCCTCTCATATTTTTACCCGAGAATGCAACCCATGAGTCTTGTTTAACATAATTCAATATTTCATAGAGAAGTACCTCTTCAATAAAAGATTCGCCAATAAATGACTTAAAATTCCCAAAATCAGATGTTTCAATTCCATCATACTGATTCTCAGAAATTGCTGAATAGATATCGAATAGAATCCCACTGAAAATTTTATCAATAAAAAGATCCAAATTTAGAAATAAGTAACTTCTTTCTTGGAGTTTAAAAACTGGCTTTTCACGAATGGAAATAAAGTCACTTTTTGCTTCGAACTTGGATTTATCGAGAGTTAAGTAATCTAAGAACTCAGTTATTTGATTTTCTTCTTCGAAATTTAGGACAGACCTATTTGGCTCATCAAATTTTAGCAAATGTGAGGCATAAATATGAAGTATTGACTTAAGATATTCTTTCCAATTCGAAGATTTTGTAGATAGTATAAAATCTGTAATGAGGTTATTAAACTCTTTATTGGTTTCTGAAAATTCAAAAAATGAAATTGCCTTATAAGCTTGTAAATAAAATTCTCTACTAAATTTAAGATCACTTATGGGAAGTTGAGTCTTTAGTGTAACCTCTACAAAGTTTGATAAACCTTTGATTCCCTTTTCCTGAATTTCAGAAGAGATTTTGACAGACCATTCTGATGCTAACATATAAGCTTTAAAAAGATTTAGCTCATCTTCAGGTGTGAGTTCTCTTTCTTTGAAATCATTATAATTCAATATGATTTCTTGAATTAAATAGAGACAAGAAGGTTGATTTATAAATAAAAAATTTTCCCGCTCCATTTGAGGCGCAGCTTCACTTAAAACTTTAGTTTTTAGACTTGAATCTAGCCGTCCAAGCCATTGAACCAATGCTTCTCCATGAATCTTTAAGTTATTTTCATTAGCGTGGTATCTTGCACTAAAGTGAGCAACAATTTGAAGAGCTTGCTTAGACGGGATATCACTTATTAAACTGGAAATGTCTTCTCTCTCATCTTCATCAAAGATATCAGAGAAAGATAGTACTACTCTTGTTCTCTTTGACGAATCTACCATAAATTAATTTTATTAGTTTGATCTCTTACAAAAGAAATAACATGTATTTAGCGGCACTCTCTCAACCGCTAATATTGTCTGATAATAGATTAGACATGCCAATAACGCAAATAAAACCACTGTTCCGTCCGAATAAAATGTAAACGGCAAGTTTCTATGTCCGAATAAAACGCCGAATAAATTTTATTTTTCCTGTAAGGATCTCTTCTTGAACGGTTCATACAAATAAAAAGGTATGAAAAAGAAGAAACTTTTAACTCGGCTAAAGGATGAAATTCGACGACGAAATTACAGCTATCGAACGGAAAAAACGTACTCTCAATGGATTGTCAGGTATGTCCGTTTTCACGGCGTAAAACATCCTGATGAGATGGATGATTCACATGTAGTGGCTTTTCTTAATCATCTTGCAAACAAGAAAAATGTAGCCGCCTCTACTCAAAACCAAACCTTATCTGCAATCGTATTCCTTTATAAGCATATTCTCAATAAGCCACTTAAAAATCTCGACAAGTTGAATTTGAATATTTGTTTATTGAAGCTCTCTTTTTAGATTATTTCACCAATCAAAGATATTTAAAAAATAACTGGTTAGAAGAAAAAAATGAGCACCTTGATTTAAGATATCATCAATTTAAAAAAGCAAAATAGACTTCAATATATTCAGTCGAGTTTTTTCAATTAACAAGATGGCGCATATTATATATATGGTCTAAAAATTATTCAAGAAAATGCCCATCGCATCCTTCATAACTAATACATCCTTTCAAAGTAATTGTTGTAATCTCTCCATATTTAAAATTTACAGTTGTATTTCTAGAATTCGTTGGTGTGGTTGAAGTTCGATAACTAACGATAATATTTATATTTTCATACCCTCCAGGCATACCACTGTCAAGAGCGAATGTTTGTGAATTGTCACTAGTAATGTTAAGATTATTGAACTCATAGCCAACAAGTTCCACAGAGGAAATATACCTATTATCAGTAACTTGATTCACTATTTTTAAGGTTGGGTACTCTTCTGGGGGCTCTTTTGGAGGCTCTTCAATACTTACACTATCTTTACTGCAAGCCGTAAAAGCGAAAATAATACCAAAAATTACCAAAGTGGTCCAGTATTGAACTTGGGTTTTCGATCGAATTACGTGTAATCTTTTTCTCATAAGTTATACAGGTATTTTACAACAAGCTTTTTAAAAGGATTAAGCCATATCGGTTTGGCGATTATGCACCTGATACTTTCATATCAATTTTGTTCAAAATATTCCCTGACAAGCCTGTCAACCTCAGCTACCATTTCTTCACCTTTTAAGTCTCTGGCAACAATTACACCCTGAGTATCCATCAAATACATTCTGGGTACTCCGGTGACATTAAACAAATCCACCAGTTCACCACTCCATCGATCTGACTGTAATATTTGAGGCCACGGCATTGCTTGTTCGTTGATCACATTGTTTACTGTTTCCTCATTTTCGTCAAGTTCAACCCCAATGATGACAAGATTATTTTCGCCATGAAGATCCCAAAGCTTTTTTAGGTGCGGTATTTCGGGGTAGCACGGTCCACACCAGGTTCCCCAAAATTCAATGAGAACAAATTTTCCCTTCAATTCAGTCAAGGACAGAATCTCACCTTCTAAAGTTTCTGATTTGAAATCGGGAGCTTTTTGACCAACCTGAAGGGATTCAACTTCATATAAATATCCCAGGCCATGATCCACAAACCATTCATCAGCATCTATTTCAACCAGCAATCTTGCATATTCAATTGCCTTATCATAATTCTTCTCTTCGTGGTAATGAGATTTTAACCATCTGTAAACCGAGGATTTGCTTTTTGGATGTGTAAGCTGATTTTCCAATTCATGCAACAGGATAATGGATTCATCAACTTCCAGATTTTCATTTCGAGCGTAAATATTCATCAGTTGCACCGGTATGTCAAATCGATGCCATAAATCAGAATCTGTATCAATTGTTGATAATGCCTCGTGTACAAATGAGTCATCACCGGTGTTTCCCCACATCAAAAAAGCAGAGTGAAGTGCTAATTCTGCCGTTTCGGAGTTTTTGTTGTTCTTGTAATATGTAAAAAACTCTTTTGCATATTGCATCTGGAGGCTATCTGAATAACCTAATTCTCTTACTTCATTCCAGGCAGCTCTTATATATGTGGAATCAACTTCAGCCGGCTGGGTTTGCCCATAAGCTTTAATTATCGGATAAAATATAAGCAACCATAAAAGCAAATGACTCTTTAAGAATTTTCTCTTGTCATTTGTGAGTTCGTTGTAATTGTGAATGTGCATACAGGATTATTGATGAACTTAACCTCTTACTATAAAGAAATTAATAACTGTTTTATGTTACAAAATCCAAGGATTTCAGACGAAAAAGTTCAGATATATGATTCGATAAAAATTACTTGAACTTTAAGAAGTACATTTCTTGGGCTGGTCTTAATTAAAAAAAGGCAGCCCTGAACACATAAAGCTGCCTTATTGCAAGAATCGAAATATGTCTTCACAATTTACGTACGGAGCCCTAAAGCCTTCACAACAGTCTGAATCTTTTTCCCGATTTTAGCAAAGATCCCGGACCCAAATTCCTGGAGCAAGTTTCCCAGTTCACGTAAAAACAGGTCAAAGAGTCGTTGCTGCTCTGCTTCCGAGAGATTTTCCCCGTCTTCACTGTCCGGATGGGTGTATTTAACATAATGGGACAAAATATTCTCCACTTTTTCAAGTACAAGCTGCAGGCGAATTCAGGGAGTCGACAGCATTTGTTTATACAGGCTGAGATTGGCTGCACGCTGCTAAAGAAAAAACGATGATGGATATAACGGACAATTTTTGATTAATCAATACCTGAATTTTTTAAAAGTGAAAAGAGAAAAAATATCTATCAAGCGATCAGTCATCAATACCTTTCAGCCAATCTATTATAGCAGGTACCACTTCACTATGGAAAGCTCCGGATTCACCCGCCCGTGCCGCCTGCTGATTACGTGCAAACCGCAGGCCGTGATCCATATCCTCAAATAATATAAACTTCGCAGACCCCGGCCGAAGGTTGTTCAGGTTATCCACAACATATTTGTGTTCTTCAATACTGATGACGTAATCGGCACCTCCGGCAATGAGAAGTGCCTGAGCTCCCCCGGTACGCGACCAGAGATCCAGTGGCTTGTAGTCTGCCACTTGCTGAAAATAGGTGTAGTGGTGCGGGAGATTGAAACTTCCTCCGCGGTCTGGGAATATTTTTAGTATTTCTTCAGGTGACTTTTTCTCAATCGTGTACATGTAATGCACTTTAATAGTCTCACTCATTCTGTTTTCAATTTCGGAAAGTGACAAATCAGAAAAGTGTACCTGGCGGCGGCTGTTCGCTATGAGGTACTCAAACCATGGCACTCCGAATGTAGCCATGGCAATGATGGCATGAACCGGCTCTTCCGTTTCAGAAGCCAGGATAGGCCCTGCAAGTCCACCCATACTGTGCCCCAGAAGTATAATCCTGTTCTGATCCACATCAGGCATTGTGCGAACCTGAGCCAGACCGGCGCGGTACCCGCTAAGTTCAGTATCAAAATTGATTTCCATGCATGGAGTCCCCTGACTATCCCCCATGCCGCTCTTTTCCACCCAGTACATCAGGTAACCGGCACTTGCCAATTCATTTAACATATCGATGTAAGCCAAGCCTTCGTTACTGTCGAGGGAGTAGCATCCGATTCCACCCAGCATCACAATGGCTGGAAATGGTCCGTCCCCGTGAGGTTTCCTGATGATGGTGCGGCGGAGTGTGCCATCGTCAGTTTCCACAACACCGTAAATGAAATCAAAATCCGGATGATCGAGCCGCGGAATTTCCTCAGGGTGAACGATGACAATCGCTTCCCGGCCATTGCGCTCAATTGAAAAACTTATAGTTGCAGGACGCTCATTTCGCAACTTATCAATTACATCCCACTGGGTGTTTACAGGCTCTCCGTCCATTAAGCGGATAACATCACCCTCACGGATACCAGCCATACCCGCCGGCTGATGTTCGGGGGCAAAAGTTACCTATACGCCATTTTCCACAGGCTGCATTGCCAGTCCGATTTGCACCCTTCGGGGCAGCTCTTGCGCGGATAAGGTTTCTGACAGAAGAAAAAGGACAGTCAGTAAAGTAAAAAAACTCAGAAATGAGAAGGAGTTTTTCACTCTTATAAACAATAAAAAGATTGGCTGTTTTCTGAGAAACATGCTGAGTTGATTCATTTGAAAATATTATTATCCCTGATTAATTAACGCGAGTTCGAGATAGGGAATTGAACCTATAGCTGTCAAAACCCACGTTTACCCATTCACTGGGCTGGTTGATATCTCTCCTGAAAAGGGGTGCCAAGATGGAATCCGGAGCTGAATCGTATGCCATAAAACCCACATAGATTGCATTATCAGAATAGTTTTCATTCTTCGTTTTGTTGTAGTATAAAATTTACTCAATCAATGTTGTACAGTCAGTAAAGCAATCAGGTATATTAAATACCATGATAGCGTGCATCTCTGGTTGCATAATCAATATTATTGCGATATTCTCTATAGATCAAATAGGATGATTCCTTAAATGAGATAGGTTATACCAATGATGAGTAATATTGAATTACGCCACCTTCGCTACTTTACTGCAGTGGCTGAGGAGTTGAGTTTTGGTGATGCGGCAAAACGTCTGCATATCACACAACCCTCACTCAGCCTTCAGATTCAATCACTTGAGCAAACAATAGGTGCTGAACTTTTTGTGCGCAGGCCGAATGTACGGCTAACAAAAGCCGGTGAAGCACTGCTTTCACGGGCAATACCAATACTTGACCAAACAGATGAAGCAATAAAATTGGCCCGAAATGTTGCGCAGGGTAAAGAGGGAGTATTGAGAATGGGCATCGTACCTTCAGTATTACTTGAATCCTCGCTTCCCAGGGCTATACGCAGATTTCGTGAGCGTTTTCCCGGTGTGGAGTTGCAGTTACTGGAGATGTCTACTGTAAACCAGTTTGAAGCATTGCGGATTGGCCGGATCGATGCCGGACTTATCCGTCAGCCGCCTAAAAATATGGAGTATGCTTTTGAGATTGTAGCGAGGGAGCAGCTCATGGTTGTACTTCCTGCATCACATCCACTTGCTGATAGCTCAACGGTATCCCTTTCCATGCTTGCTGATGAATCCTGGATCATGTTTCCCCGTTCGGTCAATATTAACCTGTATGATCATCTGCAAATGATTTTTCGGAAAGCCGGTGTAACGCCCAAAGTAGTTCTGGAAGCTTCAGTTATTCAAACACAAATCAGCCTGGTAGAAGCAGGGTTTGGAATCACAGTGGTGCCGGTGGGAGCTCGTCGCATTCAGGTTCCGGGGGTGGTTTATCAAGCTATAAGTTCGAAAGAGTCAAGAACTACAATAGCCTTTTTCTGGCGGGAAGACCAGGCAACAACAATGATACAAGCATTGCTGGATGAAATGGTAAATAGTGGCATAGATGAGGGAAAATCATAACATAAAGAGAGCTAAAATCTGCGGAGATATTCTATCTGTTTTGGACTCTGCCAGCTGGGTCAAAATGAAATGCGAAAACTAAATTGAAATTTTCAGAAGACGATCGCAGCGTTTCAGGGAATCACTAAGTTTAAACAAACCAATAAGAAAAATGAGTGTGTAAGTAAGAGTAGGGCACGGTGTACAATTTCTGAAAGCGTGGGTCTGGTGGCACAATATCATAAAATAGTCGCAGGCAGTATCCGGGCCGGGTGTTCCGATACTGCCTGCGAAATTGATGTATAGTTGTTTAATCCGGATAGTTATGTCAGCCTGTTTTTGTTTTGGCCCTTATAATCAAAATAGACTACACGAATTTCATCCTCTTTCTGAAGGATCAACTTATATTCGATGCTCTTGTTGTCGAAGTTTTTGATCACACGTTCATTTCCGATCATACTCCAGGAGTTGAACTCTTCATTGATTAATTGAATCAAGATCTCCCTGGATAAGGGGATATTTCGCTGAACAACATTAGACCGGATCAGATCTCCCCGGTGATCATACTGAGCAAAAAGTTCTTCATTTTTGGTGGAACCTTCTATTGTATATCCGTAATAGCGGCCGTTACCATTTTTGAATATATCGAGATTGATTTTGAAGAAGAGATTCTCTTCCTGGATGCATCGCAAGCTTTTAAAACAGGTCAGATTCTCCACCTTTACGGTCAAATTGGTCGGAGAGGTCTTGTCGATTGCAGGCTGCTGAGCCTCTGCTTGAACCGCTGCGGATGCGAAAAGTGAGATTGTAAGGAGTATGAGTTTTGTTTTCATGATTTATGGGATTGAGTTAAAAATTGTCACTGATAACTAATATTATTGCAATATTATATATAGGTCAAATTGAATGAGTACTCATATGAGATAGATTGTAGCTATGATATAAAATATTGAATAACGCACCTTCACTACTTTGCTGCAGTGGCTGAGGATTTGAGTTTTGGTGATGCGGCAAAACGTCTGCATATCACACAACCTTCACTCAGCCTTCAGATTCAATCCCTTAAACAAATAATAGGTTCTGTACTTTTTGTACGCAGGCCGAATGTACGGCTAACCAAAGCCGGCAAAGCACTGCGAGAAAAATTGGTGAATAGTGATAAAAGTGAGGCCTTTTTAGAAACGGTAACAATGGTTGACCCGGCATTTTTGGATATGTTTGATTTTCATACCGAATAACAAAAACTGACCTTCGATTTGCTTATACAACCCTGCAACAAATCACTATTCCTGATGCCCAGGCTAAGCGGCATACCTTGAGATCCGAGCGCCCGTTCAGCTCATCCAGCAGGTGCCTGACCTTATCCTCATGATCTGAAGGCCAGTTTGGCTGCGGACACATGTCATCGATTATGTAAAACCCTCCGATTTTTAGCAATTTAAGAGCCTCATCAAGCAGGTAGAACTTTCCAGGCCAAGCGTCAGCGAAAATCAGATCATATGTGTCAGATTGAGTTTGTTTGATAAAATTTTCACCATCGCAGTTATGGAAAGTAACCCGTCTGTCACGGCTAAGATGTCGCCCAGCAATATCAAGGACTGCAACATCATTATCGACCGAGTCGAGGCGAGCTGATTCATTCATCCCAGAGAGAAGCCAAGCTGTGGAAAGTCCCGTACCGGTTCCCAATTCAAGGAAATGTCCATCAGGCTTGGCTGCTGCAAGGATAGACAACAGCGATCCTGTTTTACGTTCAGAGGACATCGTAAAACCACTCTTCCTGGTATCCAGCTCAATGGATTCGAGAGTCTCAGGAATTGCATGAAATATGGTATCATTCATTTAGCTGTACTATATGTATTTAATTAAAGGATAATCAGGCCTGTTATTCGCCGAATATTAAACCAATCATCTTGATCGTGCAAATGGAGCCAAAAAAATGTTCGAATAATGTTTATCGGTAGATTCAGAATACACGAATAAAACGACGATAAAATCTGTAAGGAAATGGTTTTTTTAGTTCATATTTATACAACCCTGTTAACAAGAAAAAAGAGTTAACATGAATGAAGAGATAATTAACCAGAGACATACACAACTTAGTCCGTGGCCACAATAGCTGGTGAATCGTCATTGATACTTTTAGAGGAGATTATTGAATCAAAAGAATGGCTTCAATTCTTTAGAGATTAATACGAACTGGTAACACCACCCTTGGCAATGTCCTTTACTTCCTCCGGAGTTTTTCCATAAATAACTTAATGATTGCAGGTTCAACGGTAATGGTTTACAGATAACAGTAAATTTGTTCTCCCATATCAGGATGTACCAGACCAGAAATCAATCAATCCACCATTATCGGGCTCTGCCTTGTTTCGGGAGCTTTTACATGAAAATGCGGTACTTCTTCAGCTGCATGGCATGAATTACAGGATTGGGTGAAATTCTCGAATTCCCGCATAAAATGATCCGGGTCTTCACTTTCGACAGCTTGCCCCATCTCCGGAATGGATTGGTTCATAAAAGGTTGGGCCGATTCTGCCCGGGCAGGCCTTCGTTCCAGTCCACGTTCGAGTGCGAGCTCAATTTTTTGAATCTGATACCTCGCATATTCCCAATTTTCATCGTACCCGGCCCAGTAAAGCTCCGAGTACCTGTACCCGGTCTCCACCATCGCCATATCAAATCCCCTAAGATGGTCTGTAATGGTTTCCAGTTTTTGGCGGGTATCTCCGGTAAGCCAATCCTGAGACCCCACCGGCTCCGTATCATCTGTGCCACAGGAACTGAAGAACATCATCATTAAAATGATAACAAAGAGTAATATGGTGATCCCGGATACTGATATTTTCCACATATTCAATCTCATTTATTCGTTTTATGGTTGAGTTTTGTAAAGAGGTACTGCATCGTTACAGGAATCCGTAAAAAGAGTACAAATAGCTTACTGATTCTGATAATCCCGGTTTTTCAGTTTTAGAGCAATCACATGCCAGGCAAATCCGGCAAGAATAACAGCTAACCCGAGCATCCAGATGTTGGGATCAATAAAAAAGGCAAGGAACAGGCAGCCGAACAGTCCCAATACCGGTATGATTCTTGGGTACAGTCTCAGGTCTTCGGGCAAAAACAGAGCTGCCAAATTGGTGATTGCGTAATAGATCAGCACGGTAAACGCACTGAACGACCATGTAAACACAACATCTCCGGAAATCACCAGTAACCCGATCAGGATACCCGTAACCCAAACCGCTATGGCGGGACTCTGATTCTCGGGATTGATCGTTGCCAGGCTGTGGGGTAAATCTCTCCTCCGGGCCATACCCAGCATCACGCGCGACAGGCCGAGGAGTAAATTCAGCAGAACACCCAGCATGGCGGTAATCGCAGCTATGGTAATTACCGGGCCAATGACGGGGAGTGATAAAGCCTGTGCAACCATCATCAGCGGAGCGGCCTCCCCTTCCACCGTTTGCCCGAAAGCTTCTGCACCCATAATCTGGATCGCGGTGAGGGATACAGCCAGGTAAATGACCACAATCAATGCCATCGCAAGAATGATCGCTTTTGGGATGGTTTTTCGTGGGTTTGACACTTCCTCTCCCAGCGTGGCAATGCGTCCGTACCCGGTGTATGCAACAAACATCAGGGCTGACGCATACAGAATGGATGAGAAGGACGTATCGGTAAACGACTCCGTTATAGGCCGGGTGGGAAG
>NZ_SLKM01000252.1:0-4105 GCF_007134575.1 Natronospira sp. | reverse complement strand
GCCTCGGCCGGCGTGGTGGACCAGACAATGGAGCAGCGCCCGTCCGCCAGGGGCAACAGGGCCAAGGGCCCGGTGTCCAAAAACCGCTGACGGGCTGTCTCTCCGTGCGGGATTTCGCTGCGAATATGGGCCACCAGAGCGACCTGCTCGTGATCCAAAGAATTGACCTTGATACCAGCCATCTCGCGAGTGGGCGAGGCACCGCCATCGGCGGCGACCACCAGCCGAGCGCGGAGACGACCGGCCTTGGCCAGACCCAAGAGCGACCCCGTCGGCTCCAGGCTGAGCCGTTCCAGGCGATCGGGCAGGAAGCAGTCGATCGGTGACTCCCGAAGCTGCTGGTGCAGGGCGGCCTGGATGACCCGATTCTCGACAATATGACCCAGCTCGGCCTCGGCCACATCGGCGGCGTCAAACTCGACACGGCCGTGGGCATCCCAGACCGTCATGTGCCGATAGGGACTGACCCGCACCGCCTCCATCGCCGACCAGGCATGCAATTTCTGGAACAGCCGCCGGGAGGCGCGCGAGACCGCGAACACTCGCAAGTCCAACGGCTCATCCTGGGTGACTGGGTCCTTCAACGCTTGGGCGTCCACCAGGGCCACTTGATAGCCGGCCCGGGCCAGACCGAGGGCGCTGGCGGCGCCGATGGGGCCGGCCCCGATGACCGCAATGTCATAGTCTCTGTTCATGCCCGGCATCCTACGATGTCGCCTCCCGCCTGGCCAGAGGCCGTCCCTGCAGAATCAGTAATTTCCTACAGCCGATTCGCCTCTCCTGCACTATGCTTTGGGTTCCACTGGGAGACAGACCAACACGGAGGAGGCTGTCATGCGTGGAAACTGGAAGTGCTCGATCCGAAAAGAAGCCGCCGCAGCCCTCGGGGTCAAACACAAATTGCCGCCTGAGCTGTTCGACCGCGTCATCCATTCCAAGAATACCTCGCGGGATGCCGCCATCGCCGCCGCCCTCTATGAACTGCTACCCGGCAGTCTCAGCGGCCCGGTGGAACGACGCCAACTCGAGGAATACCTGATCGCCTGCGAACAGGACGACACGGACTGGCCGACGACCCATTAGGGCGGATTCCCATCACTCTGCCCCCAAGCGCTTCTTGCGACAGCGTGGGGTTCGCACCCCTGTCCCACCCATCCTGACAGAGGCCCTGTCCGGGAGGATAGGCGGCGGGCGCTTCGGCCAGTCGTGCCAGAAACTCACCCGCTCCCCCCTTAACAACACCCCAATTTGTCCGGAATAAGCCCTTTTGTCTGTCCGGCGCCACCGCCTGTCGCCCGGGCCAAATAACTATTCCATTTCGTTACAATACCTGTACACTTCGCATAACCCTCGAGCACTCGGGGGGCGCCCTTTTCTTTACATAACAAAGGATATTCCGATGGAACAGCTACGCTTCGGCTCCGATGACATCGAAAACACCCTGTCACGCATGAACGAAAACGAACTGGATGACCTCGCCTTTGGCGCGATTCAGCTCGATAAAAACGGCAACATCCTCCACTACAACAGCACCGAAGGTGAGATCACCGGGCGCAATCCCGAGGAGGTAAAGGGCAAGAACTTCTTCCGTGACGTGGCGCCCTGCACGGACCGCCCGGAGTTCGCCGGCAAGTTCCGCGAAGGCGTGGTCAAAGGTGAACTCAACACGCTGTTTGAATACGTCTTCGACTACAAGATGCAGCCGACAAAGGTAAAGGTGCACATGAAAAAGGCGATCTCCGGTGACACCTACTGGGTCTTCGTCAAGCGAATTTAGGGAACCTCTGATTAATTCATTCGCACCCGCAGTTGGCGCTGAGAGCTGCTGAGTCAAGGCGCAGCGCGCAGCACAGTAGCCTCTGTGCTACGGGCAAGCAATGCAATGCTGAAGCAGGCGCTCTCAGCACCAACCCCTTGTGGGCCAACGGGATTTTCCCTCTCGTCTTCGTTGCTCCTCGCTCATGTAGCACAGCGGCTACACTACGCTCGTCGCGCCTCGCGAGAGAAGAAATCCCGTTGGCTGTGGGCGCGAATGAATTAATCAGAGGTTCCTTGGGTAGGTTGGCTGGTGGCTTCGGTAGGGTTAGGACCCTACGGTGTCGGTGACCGGGGGCGTTCCGGTCCCTTCCGCCGACGCTCGCGAAAGAAGCTCCGCAGCAGGTCCCCACATTGATCCGCCAGGACACCGGATTGAACATCGACCTGATGGTTAAGGCGGTCTGTGCCGAGGATGGAGAAGAGGCTGCCGGCAGCGCCGGTCTTGGGGTCGGGGGCGCCGTAGACGACGCGAGCGATGCGGGCGTGGATGATGGCACCGGCGCACATGCAGCAGGGCTCCAGGGTCACATAGAGGGTGGCACCCGTCAGACGATAATTGTTGTCACGGGCTGCGGCCGCGCGCAGGGCGGCAATCTCGGCATGGGCGGTGGGATCATGAAGGCTGATGGGGGCATTCCAGCCCTCCCCCAGCACCTCGCCATCACGAACAATCACCGAGCCAACCGGCACCTCCCCCGCTGCCTCGGCATGGCGGGCAAGATCAATGGCATGCTGCATCCAGCGTTCGTCGGTGTTGTCCTGAGTCGTCATGTCTTTGACTCCGGGGACGGAGCAAGGTTATTTCCCTATTCCCACTCAATCGTCGCCGGTGGCTTGCCGGAGATATCGTAGGTGACACGGGAAATACCCCGGACCTCGTTGATGATTCGCCGTGAGACATGGTCGAGGAAATCATAGGGCAGATGTGCCCAGCGGGCGGTCATGAAGTCGATGGTTTCCACCGCGCGCAGGGCAATGACCCAGTCATAGCGACGGCCGTCACCCATCACGCCCACCGAACGGACCGGCAGGAAGACGGCAAAGGCCTGACTGGTCTTGTTGTAAAGATCGTGGTTCCAGAGCTCTTCGATGAATATGGCATCCGCCTTGCGCAGAATGTCGGCGTAGTCCTTCTTCACCTCGCCAAGAATACGCACCCCGAGGCCCGGCCCCGGGAAGGGGTGACGGAAGAGCATGTCATGAGGCAGGCCCAGCTCCACGCCCAGGCGGCGGACTTCATCCTTGAACAGTTCGCGCAGGGGCTCGATGAGCTTGAGCTTCATGTGCTCCGGCAGGCCACCCACATTGTGATGGGACTTGATCACCTGAGCCTTGCCGGTCTTGGAACCGGCGGATTCGATGACATCCGGATAGATGGTGCCCTGGGCCAGCCACTTCACGTTGTCGATCTTGCCGGCTTCTTCATCAAAGACTTCGATGAAGGTGCGGCCGATGATCTTGCGCTTCTCTTCCGGGTCTTCCACGCCCTTGAGCGCGGAGAGGAAACGATCCTCGGCGTCGACGCGGATCACGCGCACACCCATGTGCTCGGCAAAGGTGGCCATCACCTGATCGCCCTCACCAAGGCGCAGCAGACCGGTGTCCACGAATACGCAGGTGAGCTGTTCACCAATGGCCTTGTGCAGCAGGGCGGCGACTACGGAGCTGTCAACGCCGCCGGACAGGCCGAGCAGCACATGATCGTCACCCACCTGCTCACGGACCTGGGCAATCTGGCTTTCAACGATGTTTTCCGGCTTCCAGTCGGCGGCGCAGCCGGCAATGTCGTGCAGGAAGCGCTCGAGGATTCTGCCACCCTGAGGGGTGTGCGTGACCTCGGGGTGAAACTGAATCCCGTAGAAACGGCGGCTCTCATCACTGATCACGGCGTAGGGGGCGTTGTCAGAGCTGCCCACCACTTCAAACCCTTCCGGCAGCTCGGCTACGCGGTCACCATGGCTCATCCAGACATCGAGACTGGGAATGCCACCGGACTCCATGTGATCTTCAATCCCCTCCAGCAAACGGCTCTTGCCCGTCACCCGAACCCGGGCATAACCGAATTCCTGATGATCACTGGATTCCACCCGACCGCCCAACTGGGCCGACATGGTCTGCATGCCGTAACAAATGCCCAATACAGGCACATCCAATTCAAAGACGATCTTGGGTGCCCGGGCCGTGTCCTGTTCGGTGACCGAAGCCGGCCCACCGGAAAGGATCACTGCACTGGCGCCAAACTCGCGAATGGCCTCATCACCCATCTCGGGATCATGTATCTCGCAGT
>NZ_SLKM01000047.1:0-15080 GCF_007134575.1 Natronospira sp. | reverse complement strand
GTCGTAGGCCGAAGGCAGGATCAGATCGACGATCACCAGGACCGCCATGAAAGCGAGCGTGGCCCACTTCAGCAGCGTCCCATGTCGTACCAGCATGTCCAGAAACTTTACGATCATGTCAGGTCTCGCAGTTTGGTCAGGTCAGCCGGCAAAGATGCCGGCGAGCATGTTCCGCAGCGGATCAGCGATAAAGAACAGTGCCACGCAGCCCAGGGCCGTGATGGACAGGGGAACCACGCAGAGCAGAGGTGCTTCCTTGATGCCGCCCTTGTAGCCGTCCGTGGGCGGCAGCATGAAGGCCCTGACCACCGGCGTCAGCAGATAGGCGATGTTGAGCAGGGTGCTGATCATGAACACGAAGATCATCAGCACCTGACCGGCATCGGCGGCACCGACGACCAGATGCCATTTACTCCACAGCCCGCCCATGGGCGGGGCCCCGATCACGCACAATGCACCCAGCAGGAAGGCACCCATGGTGAACGGCATGCGCCGGCCGATGCCATCCATTTCACTGATATTGGTCTTCTTGCTGGCCACATAGATGGCGCCGGCACAGAAGAACAGCGTGATCTTGCCGAAGGCGTGCATGGCAATGTGCATGCCGCCCCCAATGGTGGCCAATTGACTGACCAGCATGGCGCCGAGAGTGATATAGGAGAGCTGACTGACCGTGGAATAGGCCAGTCGGGCCTTGAGATTGTCCTTTTGCAGGGCCACGGTGGATGCCGCCAACAGGGAGAAGGCGGCAATGTACATGATCACTTCCGTGGTCCAGAGGTTGGACAGATAATCCAGGCCGAAGAGGTAGGTGGCCACCTTGAGCACGGTGAACACCCCGGCCTTCACCACGGCCACGGCGTGGAGCAGTGCGGATACCGGCGTGGGTGCCACCATGGCCGAGGGCAGCCAGCGGTGGAAAGGCATCAGGGCCGCCTTACCAATGCCGTACATGTAGAGCACCAGCAGCAGGGCACCCATGCCATAACCCACATGGCCTTCCATGATGCCGCCGTCAGTAAAGTCCAGGCTGCCGGTCATCCACCAGGTGGCGATGATGGCCACCAGCTGGAAGCCGATGGAGGTGCCCAGCAGCAGCCCGATATAGGTCCGCGCCCCCATCTTCGCCGCCACATTCTGCTTGTGGGCCACAAGGGGGTAGGTGGAGATGGTGAGAATCTCGTAGAAGATGAACAGGGTGAACATGTTCTGGGCGAAGGCAATGCCTACCGCCGCGAACAGGGCCACCGCAAAACAGGCATGGAAGCGGGTGTGATTGGCTTCGCCCGCGCCTCGCATGTAGCCGATGGCGTACAGGGAGGTGATGATCCATAGCCCCGAGGCAATGAGCCCGAAGAGCATCCCCAGCGGCTCCACCTCGAAAGCAATGCGCAGGCCCGGAAACAGTTCGAACAAGGTGACGCCGGGGCGGCCGCCAGCCAGCACTTCCGGCAGGACCTGCAGGACCATGGTGAACATGGCAACTGCGGTGGCGACCATGAGGGTGTCGCGCAGATTGGGCCAGCGGCCGGTCAGGGCGATCAACACGGTCCCCAGGGCCGGGATGGCCAGGGCCAGCTGAATGGCCAGCGCGGGTTCCAGGAATACGACCTGATTCACAGGTAACCTCCCATCAGGGTTTCAGCAGCTCGATTGGCCAGGTCCACCGGCAGTGAAGTGTCGATACCGAAGTAAAGGCAGGCCACGGTCAATGCCCAGGTGGGCAGCAGCAGGCTCATGGGCGCTTCCCGCACCGGTTGAGCGCCTTCAGCGGGCTCCTTCAGGTAGGCCGCTTCCACCACTTTCCAGATATAGATGGTGGCCAGCAGGGAAGTGCCCAGCAGGAAGACCGCCACCGGCCAGAGGCCACCCTCCAGGGCGGCAAGCAACAGATGCCACTTAGTGACAAAGCCCACGGTCAGGGGGATGCCGATCAGGGACAGGCCGGCGAGAACAAAGGCCGCCATGGTCCAGGGCATCTGCTTGGCAATCCCGGCCATGCGATCCAGCGACACACCGCCTACCCGATAGATGATGCAGGCCAGCGCCATGAAGAGCGCGGCCTTGGTCACGGCGTGGTTGAACAGGTGCACCACCGAGGCCATCAGGCCCAGGGTGCTGGCAAAACTGACCCCGAGAATCATGTAGCCCACCTGGGCCACACTGGAGTAGGCCAGCATGCGCTTGATGTTGGTCTGGAAGATGGCAACGATGGACGGAATCAGAATGCCCAGCATGGCCAGCGGCATCAGCACATAACCCAGATTCAGCTCCGAGAAGCTGAACTCATAGCCAAAGACGCTGAAGATGATCCGCAAGAGTACGTAAATGGCCACTTTGGTTGCCGTCGCCGACAGAAAGACGGTGATCATGGACGGCGCATAGGTATAGGCGTTGGGCAGCCACAAGTGCAGGGGGAACAGGGCCAGCTTGAGCGAGATCCCCACCACCAGGAAGGCAAAGGCTGCCCGGATGGTGCCAGTGTCATTGACCTCCGGCAGACGCTGGGCCAGATCGATCAGGTTCAGCGTCCCGGTCATGATGTACATGAAACCAATGCCGATGAGCAGGAAGGTGGTGCCCACCGTGCCCATGACCAGGTACTGATAGGACGACATCACCGCACGACGGTCCTTGCCCATGGCAATCAGGGCATAGGATGCCAGGGCGGAAATCTCGAAGAACACGAAGATGTTGAAGGCATCGCCCGTGATGGTAATCCCCAGCAGGCCG
Source organism: Natronospira sp. (assembly GCF_007134575.1). NCBI lineage: Bacteria > Pseudomonadati > Pseudomonadota > Gammaproteobacteria > Natronospirales > Natronospiraceae > Natronospira > Natronospira sp. Next base: position 12,347 of record NZ_SLKM01000047.1, on the reverse strand, counting down.
CAGTTGGCCAGCAGGAAGGCGGCATAGAACAGTCCGTGTTTGGCCTTGTCCACTTCCTGTTCCACGCTTCGCAGGGCGAAGGGCATGGATATCGCACCCATCAGGGAGATGATCAGGAGAACGACAATGTTCGCCGGATCAACGAAGTATTCGATACCCACCGGCGGCACCCAGCCGCCCATGTGATAGGAAATACTGCCGTGCAGCAGGACCTGCTGAACCAGCAGGATGGAAACGCCAAGGGTGAGCCAGGTTGTCAGCGTGGTGGCCGCCCAGGCCAGTCGCGGGGCGCGCGCCATCAGCATCACGATGGGCGCGGCCAGCATGGGCAGCACCACCTGCAGGGCAGGCAGATGTTGGATGAGAAGGTCCATTAGTGTTTCCCGTCCTGTTCGTGAATCTCGTCTTCCTCAATGGAGCCATACAGTTCATGAACCCGGACCACCAGGGCCAGGCCCATGGCGGTCAGCGCGACGCCGACCACAATGGCGGTGAGGATGAGCACGTGGGGCAGGGGATTGGAGTACTCGGTGATGCCTTCCACATAAACCGGCGCCGTGCCGCCATCCAGCTTCGCCAGGCTGATGAAGAAAATGAACACCGAGGTCTGAAAGATGTTCAGGCCCACGATCTTCTTCACCAGATTGCCCTGGGCGATGACGATGTAAAAACCCACCATCATCAGGACGACGACTACCCAGTAGTTATACAGGCCAAGCCATTCCATCAGTCACGCTCCCGGCCGGCAAATGAATAGAACAGTGTCAGGGCAACCGTGGCGACGGTAATGCCGACACCCAGCTCGATGCCGATGATGCCGAAGGTTTCACCGGCATGGTCATCCGGCAGCAGGACCTTGTATTCCAGGAAGTTGCCACCCAGGAAGAAGGAGGCAATGCCGATGCCGATGTACAGCAGCACGCCCAGGGCGGCCAGGATATGGGCCGCTTCCGGGGAGATGGCTTCCTGTGCCTTGTCCAGACCATAGATCAGGCTGTAGATGACGAAGCCGGCGGCAAAGATGATCCCGGCCTGAAAGCCGCCCCCCGGGCTGTATTCTCCGTGGAACTGGATGTAAAGGCCGTAAAGCAGGATCACCGGGATCATCAGCTTGGTGATGACCCGAAGCACCACATACTGATTCATGAGCGTTCCTCCCCGCCATTGGCCTTGGGATTGGCCTTGGGATCGTCCTTGCGGCGACGGCGCACCGCGCCACTGCCCAGCACCAGAAGCACGCCCACGGCGGCGGCATAGATCACGACCGCCTCGCCCAGGGTATCGATGCCTCGATAGCTGGCGAGTACGGAAGTCACCATGTTGGGAATGCCGATCTCGTCCACCGACTCCTGCGTGAAGTGGGGAGAAAGGTGGGTATGCGCCGGCGCTTCAGGATCCCCGTAGTGGGGCATGTCCAGGGTGCCATAGATCAGGCCGCCACCAGTGATGAAAACCACCACCAGGGCGAGCAGGTTCTGTCCCTTGCCGTGGTTCTTTTCCTTGCTGGTGGTCAGCGCCAGGGTGCCCAGCATCAGGATGATCATGATGCCGGCCCCGACTGCCGCCTCGGTCAGGGCCACGTCCACCGCATCCATGACCACGAACAGGGAGGCTGCCAGCAGGCTATAGATGCCGGTGAGCATGGTCACCGCAAACAGATTGCGGATCTTGACGATGGCAATGGCCACCATGGCCAGAAAGGCCAGCAGGATGATATCGATCAGCGCTTCGATGACGCACCCCCTTCCCCGGGTCGCCAGGGATCCAGCTTGCTATGACGGGCCGCCTTGGCCAGAGCATGGCTGGCAGTGGGCGCCGTAAACAGGAGAAACAGCAGGGTAAACAGCAGTTTCCCGCCGGTGGGCAGGGAATCCGCCTGAAGCATCAGCCCCACCAGGATAAAAATCGAGCAGAGGGTGTCGGTGATGCCAGCCGCCTGAATCCGGGAGTAGAAGTCCGGAAACCGCAACAGGCCCAGGCCGCCAATCAGCAGCAGCAGGGAACCGGCTGCCAGCAACACCATGCTGATGATGTTGAGCACGAGTTCCATCAATGTTCCTCCCGTTCGTCCACATCCGTGGACTTTCCGGCGAAGCTGCCGTACTCGAAGAACTTCAGCACGGCAACAATGCCGATGAAGTTGATCAGGGCATAGACGATGGCGATGTCGATGAACTCCGGGCGACCGACGATGAAACCGATGACGGCAATCATCAGCACGGTCTTGGTGCCAAAGACGTTCACCGCCAGGATGCGGTCATAGGTGGTCGGGCCCACGAAGGCGCGAACCAGGGCCAGGCCCATGGTCACCAGAATGGCCAGCGCCGCTCCGATAAAGGCGAATTCCATTATGATTCTCCCTCGAATTCGGTGGCCCGCCGGTCCATTTCTCCATCCTTGAGGCCCTGTTCGATCTCCTCGGTGAGGGCGTAGAACCAGATCTCATTGTCCCGCACATGCACGGTTACCGTGCCGGGGGTCAGGGTGATGGAGTTGGCGAAGATGGTGCGGCCCAGGGCGGTCTTCTGGCTGGCCTTGACCCTTGCCATCCGTGGATTGATGCTGTTCTTGCCGGCCAGCACGTGGCGGGCGACGATCAGATTGGACTTGCTGATTTCCATCAGCAGCCAGGGCCAGTACTTGAGCGAGGGCACCAGCAGATGCAAGGGATGCCCTTCGCGGTCAATGATCTTCATCCGGGTGGCCAGGTACACCGTGAGCAGCACCGATGCCGCACCCAGCGGCACGATGATGGGGTGCGTCCACATACCGGAGAAGAGAAGCCAGATGATGGCCATTATCACGGCCAGGCTGACGGTGTACTTCAGCACGATCAGCTCCTTCAGCAGCGGGGTGACGCGGCCGGGGCCGCGCGGCAGAAAGCGTTGCTCGGAAAACGCGAGGCCGGAAGTTTACCGAGCTGGCCTATTCCGGGCAAGTTCTGTGCAATTTGGAGCAATTCCCAACGATGTAGACACTTATTTATATATACGCGGTTGCAGCGAGGGGTGTGGCAATGGTGCCGTTGCGCATCTTGTCGCCGCTGATTGGGTGGTGTAATTTGCCAATACAGTTCCCAACAACGGGGGGTTAGCATGAAGTGGATCAAGAAGACATGCACTGTTCTCGGTGCCCTGGTGCTGGCGGGGGTTCTGATCGCCCTGGTCAGCAGTTTCTTTGCCCGCGAGCGGGTGCCTTCCGAGGTCATCATCAGCCTCAACCTGGAGCAGCCGGTGATCGAATCGATCCCGGATGACCCCCTGGCACGCGCCATGATGGGGGATCGCTGGGTCCTGCGCGATCTGGTGGAAGCCATTGATCGGGCCGCCGAGGACCGGCGGGTGAAAGGCCTGGTGGCCCGGGTTGGCGGCGCCAGCCAGGGCATGGCCGCGGTCCAGGAGATCCGCCAGGCCATCGAGCGCTTCCGTGAGTCGGGCAAGCCGGCGATTGCCTATGCCGAAACCATTGGCGAAGTGGGCCCGGGCAACCAGGGTTATTACCTGGCCACGGCCTTTGACGAGATCCACATGCAGGAATCCGGCGACATCGGCCTGGTGGGGCTGATCAGCGAAAGCATGTTCCTGGCGGGAACCCTCGAGAAGCTGGATCTCGAGCCGCGAATGGATCATCGCCATGAATACAAGAATGCCAAGAATACCTTCACGGAAACCGAGTTTACCGAGGCCCACCGCGAGGCCGAGCAGGCCGTGCTGGATGACCTTTTCGAGGAAATGGTCAGTGACATCGCCCAGAGTCGGGGCCTCAGCGACCTGGAAATCCGGGATCTGATCAACCGTGGACCCTTCCTGGGCGTGGAGGCCGTGGATGCCGGCCTGATCGATGGTCTGGCGTACCGCCATGAGCTCGACGGCCTGCTCGAGGCAAAAGTGGGCCGTTTCACCACCATGGAGTCGCGCCATTACTTCCGGCTCGCGGGGCGTCCCCACAAGCGGGGCACCGGCGTGGCGGTCATTCACGGTACCGGCGGGGTCATGCGCGGCGAGAGCGGCTACGACCCTGTCTTCGGCAGCGTTTCCATGGGCTCCGATACCGTGGTCCGGGCCTTTCGGGACGCCATCGAGGATGACAGCATCAAGGCCATTCTGTTTCGGGTGGACAGCCCCGGTGGCTCCTATGTGGCGTCCGACGCCATCCTGGCCATGACCCGCAAGGCCCGGGAGGCAGGCAAGCCGGTGGTGGTGAGCATGGGCAATGTGGCCGCTTCCGGCGGTTATTTCGTGGCCATGGAGGCTGACCGTATCATCGCCCAGCCGGGCACTATCACCGGTTCCATCGGGGTGCTGGGAGGCAAGTTCCTGACCACCGATTTCTGGCTGGAGCGCTTCGGCATCAGCTGGGATGCGGTTACCACCGCGGACAATGCCAGCATGTACTCCGGCGGCCATGATTACACCGAGCATGGCTGGCAGCGGCATCAGGACTGGCTCGACCGGGTCTATGAGGACTTTGTGGCCAAGGCCGCCGCCGGGCGCAACATGAGCTATGACGAGCTTGAAGCCTTCGCCAAGGGGCGGATCTGGACGGGGCAACAGGCGCTGGATCGTGGCCTGGTGGACGGGGTCGGCGGTTATGGCGAGGCGATGGCCGCGGTGCGGGAACTGCTTGAGCTGGAAGTGGATGCCCCGCTCAAGCTCAAGACCTACCCCGAGCCCAAGGGCTGGCTCAACCTGTTGGCCGGCGGCCGCGCCGAACCGGTGGCCAGCCGAGCGGCATTGAGGGCCCTGGAGAGCATCCAGCCGTTGATGCGTGAACTCCACCGGGCAGGGATTGTCGGCGACAAAGACGTGCTGGAGATCACGCCTCCGGAGGTGAAGTGAGCGCAAGGCTGTCCATCTGGGCCCGCCTGGCGGGTGTTCGCGGTCGAATTCGTTTCCGCGACGGGAGCATCAGTGAAGCCCGGGGACAGTTGTCCCCGGGCTTTCTCGCTGCCTGTCGGGATATCGCTCGTTTGCACCGGGTATCGGTGGGGCGGGTGGATGTCATGGGGCAGGGCCGCCGCCAGCATTTGCGCTTCTCTCGTGACCTACCTGCCGGTGCCCGGCAGGCCATCAGCAATGTCTGGACCCCACCGCCCAGCGGTGGTGGCGGTGGCATGCGTGCTGCCGGCTAACGATAGCGGCTGTGCTGCTGGTAATAGGCTTCCTTGTCCTCGTACATCCGCTGGTCGGCAAGTCGCAAGACCCGGTCTGGCGGGTGCTGGTCAGAACCGGCAACACCCACGCTGATGTTCACGGCGAGATTCAGTCGGCGGTCTCCCGACAGGGCTATCTCGCATTCCCGGCCCTGGCAGGCTGTCGTCAGACGTTCCACCGCGCGCTGGGCATCGGACTCAGCACAGTCATGGCATAGAATCACAAACTCGTCACCACCGTAGCGGGCTGCCACATCACTACGGCGGGCCTGCTTTTTCAACTGCCTGGCCACCTGCCGAATCAGTTCATCCCCGCTTTCGTGACCATGGTGATCGTTAATTCTCTTCAGTCCGATCAGATCAATCATCACCACCGAGAAATCCGGTTCGCTGTGGGTTTTCTTGAGCCAGATGGCATGGGCCAGTTGTTCTTCGAAGAAGGCTCGGTTGAACAGACCGGTGAGGCCATCGGTTTCGGCGAGCTTGCGCAGTTCCTGGGTCAGCAACTGGTTTTCCAGGGCGGCCCCAAGCTGGTCGACAAAAAGCGGCAGGGCACTTTCGGCATCATCGTTCGGCTGGCTATCGACCATCAGGTAGCCAGGGGATTGCTGCAGGTGGCGATGCAAGGGCATCAGCAGGAATCGCTGATCTGACTGCTGCAGCCATGCCTGACGATATCGTTCCGAGCTTTGGTTATGGGTGCGGAGCCTGTCCATCAGGGCCTGACGACAATTCTCCGCCGCACCCAGAAATCCGGCATGGCGAACCAGATCCGCCCGTTCTCGATCGAACAGCACGATGCCGAAACTGCGTGTGGGATATAGCGCCCTGAACTGCCTGAGCGATCGCTGTATCAGGTCGGGAACGTCCTTCGCCTCATAGGTCTGCACACCCATGTCCAGCAGCGAGCGGAAGATATCGTTCTTGCGGGCAATATCCTTGTGGGCCCGAGCCAGTTGTCCATTCTGGCGGTGATAGGTGACACCCACGCCGAGAATGTAGAGCAGGGTGGTGATGATCACAAAAGCGGTTACCGGCAGACTCGCGGTCGGCACGAAGGCAGGTCCTGCAATGCCTACCCCGAGCAGGCCGCCGAGGACAAAGCAGACGAAGGCCAGAGCCAGGCGGGGGAGGCCGCCATTGACCGAGTTGTTAAGCAAGGAGCTGACCAGCAGGGAGAATGTGATCCACAGATTGAATGCCAGCAGCGCGGCCCAGGTCCCGAGCAGAATGCAATCCAGGAGCAGATTGATCTGTTCAGCGCGTTTGGAGTGGGTGACCAGGCGGGTATGCAGCCAGGCCAGGTGTGGATAGACAAGGAATGCCGCCACCGCGGCCAGCAGGATGGGCGTACCCAGCTCCAGTTCGGGTGTGATGAGGAGAATGGCCACGAACGTGGAGAGAAAGCCCAGTACGCGGGGCAGGTAGTTGATTCTGGCTATGCGATGGGCTGGACGCAGCCGAAAAGCTTTTGTCATTGGGCCTGACTCTCCGGTGCACGGGCCGAGCTGGCCCGTCCCTGGCCCAACCGGCCCGGAGTCTTGATGCCTCTCTGTTCAGAGTAGGCCCAAATGAGCGATTAATCCGCTTTTCTCACCGCTTACAGCACGAAACCGGCAAGCCCCAGAGCGGACTTGGAAAAAGCCACCGACATAGTCTGCAGAAAGACCAGCACCGCGAGGAAGAACAGCCCCCAGCGGGCCGCACCGGCAGACACCCGGAAAGCGGCGATACCGACGCCGATGTAGAGGGCCACCAGCCCCAGTTTCACCAGCATCCAGGGTTGGGAGAGAAAGGCCCAGCCGGTCATGCCCAGCAGCAGGATGCCGCTGAGGAGCAACAGGGTATCCACCACATGGGGGGCGATCTTGGCCAGCCTGGAGCCGGGGCGGTCGCCGGTCAGCAGCAGCCAGCCACCGCGCAGCATGAAGCCCAGGATGCTGAGCAGTGCCAGGCCCATGTGCAGATGCTTGATTCCCATGTACATGAAGCAGCTCCTTCGTTCTGGTCCGGAAAGGATGAGCCGGCTGACGGCCTCAACCGTGGATGCCGAGCATCTTACTTGAGTCGGTCCCGCCTGGCTGCCCCGACCGCCGATAATTGGGTCGTCACAGACACGGTGACCAAGAAATGCCCAATCTGACAACGGCCCCGTCAGGGAAGCCGGATCAGTGGTTTATTCACATGGTTATCCACAGATATTGTGGAAAGATGCACTTGGTGTGTTTTTCTCAAAAATGACGCCCCATCCACGTGCTCGATTCAGCAAACAGGCCAAAAAAAACGATATAAAACAGATGTCTAGGAGATTGGTCGCTGGTCGGTAACTCTGGGGGGTCGCTGTTGTGGACGCGTCGCCGAATGACTTGTCAAGCTTTTTCGAGGACTTTGAGTCAACTTCCTCCACAGCCATGCAGGCGGAACAATGCCATGCCGTTTGTCAAGCTGAGAATACCGCTCAATCTGGCCGGGCCGACCAGCGGTGCCATCGGCGTTACCGGTTTCGATGAGCTCCGCCATCGGCCCAAATACACTGTAACAAGCTGCTGCCAATGGCCGTCCATCCTGAGACACAGCCACCGCGGGGAGTAGTGACCATGCGCAGCTATCTGGGCCTCAGTCTCCTGGCCATTGCGGCCACGCCTGCATTTGCCGACAAGCCGATTCCGACGACCACGGCCAACATCGTCGACGGTGAGGTCTCGGCCTACTGGGATCAGTCCCTGTCCGGCGGCCCCGGCAAGGACGGCATCCCGTCCATTGATTCGCCTCGTTTTATCAGCGCGGATTTGGCCGATGACTGGTTGGAGGGGGGTGACAAGATCATCGGTATCTACATCAATGGCGAGGCGCGGGCCTATCCGCAGTCGGTCCTGGTCTGGCACGAAATCGTCAATGACACCGTTGGCGGGGAGAATGTTGCGGTGACCTACTGCCCGCTGACCGGTACCGGGATTGGCTACAAGCGGGGCGAGACCGAACTGGGTGTCTCCGGTCGCCTGGTCAACAGCAATCTGCTCATGTACGACCGCCACTCGGATAGCTATTGGCCGCAGATCCTAGGCGCGGCGGCGGCCGGCCCGCACGCAGGGGAAGGTCTGGTTGAGCAACGGGTATTCTGGACTCGCTGGGATAACTGGCTTGCCCGTCACCCGGACACCGAGGTGCTGTCACGGCGAACCGGTCATGTGCGCAATTATCGCCGCGACCCCTACGGCGGCTACAACCCGCGTACCGGCTATTATGCCGAGGGCAGTGACCGCATCTTCCCGGTCATGAATGAGAATGAGCGCTTTGATGCCAAGCGGGAGATCTTTGGTTTCCGGACTTCCGAGGAGGCTGTGGCGGTAGATATGGATGCCCTCGCCGAGGCCGGCTACCTGAGCTACAGCGGCGTCTCCGACGACTTCCTGGTGATTTATGACGACGGCCTTGAGACCGCCTGGGTATTCCGGGGACAGGCCAGTGATTTTCCCGAAGACCCCAGTGCCGTGAGCTTTGGGCCTTCCGGTCCCAGTGCTCCCGGGCTACAGGAACTGGACACCGTTAACGGCTTCGAGGCCATGTGGTTTGCCTGGTACGCCTTCTACCCCATGACCGTGGTACTGGATGGCGATGAGTGATTCGACAGACCAGGTTGTCCGCCACGCGCTCTGGCTGCCCCTGTCAGCAGCTCTGGCCTATGCAGGCTTCTACCTCTACGCCATTGGCGATATCGATGTGATGGACAGTTCCCTGTGGGGGCTGATGGTGGGAGAGTTGAGCCTTGAGCGCATCCTGAGTGCGCGGGCGGTTTTCCAGTTCGAGCCGGTGGTCATGATTGAAGCGGGCTATCTGGTGATCCTGATCAGCCCACTGAATCTGGCAATGACCGTGCTACTGGCCGGATTGCTGGCCGCCAACCTGCACGGGGTTTTGCATTTGCGGGCCAATCCCAGCTGCCGCTACAGCGCTAGCGGCAGCCTGTCCGGTGCCTTGCCCGCCCTGCTGGCCGGTGGTGCCTGCTGCGCGCCCAGTCTGATTCTCCTGCTGGGCCTGCCGGGCCTGGGTGCATTCGCTGCCTTTTTCGCCTGGCTGGTACCCGTTTCCCTCCTGGCCCTGGCAGCGAGCCGGATCTGGCAGCGGCGCCTAGGGGCACCCCCGATGGTGAGTCTGTTACCTCACTCTTCCTGATGATAACGGGCGAAGACTTCGCTTTCCCCTTCGTCATTGAAAGTCAGGACCTCATAGGGGTCTTTTCGGTCGCCCATTTCCATGCCCGGTGAACCGATTGGCATGCCGGCGACGGCAATGCCGAGGATGTCGGGGCGCTCCTCCAGCAGACGATGAACCTGCTCCGCCGGTACATGGCCTTCCACCACATAGCCGTCAACGAAGGCCGTGTGACAGGAGCCCAGGCTGAAGGGCAGGCCGGCTTCGCGCTTGATCTCGTTGAGCTCCTGGTGGCTCACGTCGCGTGCCTCCACCTCGAAGCCTGCTTCCTCTATGTAATCCACCCAGACACTGCAGCAGCCGCATTGCGGCGTCTTGTAGACCAGCATTTCATTGGATTCGGCAGCGGGTTCCTGACCACAGGCGGCCAGGCTCAGGATCAATAGGAGTGAGAGCAAGGATCTCGGTGTTTTCATCAGAATCGCCACCCAATCAGGTTCCAGTCGTTAAGGGTCATGGCCAGGGCCAGGCCCGCGAATACAGCCACAATATGATACAGGCGCTGGCGCAGGGACCAGGTGCGTGTCCGCCACAGGGGCACAATGCTGATTACTGCCAGCAGGCTCAGCAAGACAGCAAGATTGTTGATCAGTACCCAGCCCTGGAGTATGGGCAATGGCCAGAGAAAAAGGTTCTCCGCGCCAGCGCCGCGAATGGCGCTCATGGCCTGCCAGGCCAGGACCAGTGCCGAGATCCAGCCCAGCGACCAGGCCAGCATCAAGCAGCTTGCCGTGCGTTCCGCCGTGGTTTCGTTCAGCCGCTGTCGGCGACGGATCCAGAATCCGCCCAGCTGCCATAGGGCAGCCAGACCAGTAATGCCCATAATGGTAAACAGCCACTGGCCGGTGCCGAAGAAGCCGATGCGCTCACCGGCATTGATGCCGCTGGGATGGTAGAACCGGTTGATATCGCCACCGGGGCTCTCACCAAAGGCAAGGCGGTCCGGGCCATCCACTCGCTCAAAGAGATGCACCTGCCCGTCCACTGGCAGCCAGCGCCGGGTCTGGCCTCCCATGTGGGTGATTAAATAGCCATCGTCGTGTACATCAACCTTCATCACGTTGTCGATGGCGGTGATTTTCTCCACTCCGCTGTAGCTGCGGCGGGTATGACGATAGCTGCCCGCATAGTCTTCCAGCCTTTCTGTAAGCTCATCGTTACCGGCGGCTTCGGGCTGCTCGCCCGGCTCGGCTTGAAAGCGAGCGACCACATGGCGCGGCAAGGCCTGGCTGAAGCCGCGTCCACCGGCTGTGTTGGTGGAGACGAAGATGCCCAGCTCCAGTTCGGGTACCAGAACCATGCCGGAGAAAAAATGCACCAGCGCGCCGCCGTGGCCATAGCCGCGGAGACCGTTGTCGAAGCGATATTCAATGAATCCGTGGGCCAGGCCATTCATGCCCTCGGCATTACTGAACCGTGTCTGGCTCATGCGTCGGGCGGTGTCGTCGGCGAGAATCCGGTCGCCGTTCAGCTCACCCTCGTTGAGCAGGGCGAGCATGAAATTTGCCATGTCGGCGGCCGTGGCAGACATTCCGCCGGAGGGCGCCGTGTGGGCAAGGTATTCGAAATAGGCCGGCTCCAGTACACCAGCCTGTTCCCGAAAACCCTCGGCGAAATGCTCGGCCAATTCCTCGGCCACGGGTGCCGGCATGTCTTCATGCACTTCGTCCGGGGAATAGGTCTCCCTGAAGGTCGAGCGTTCCATGCCCAGTGGCGCGAAGATGTATTCCTCCACGTATTCCTCGAAACCCAGGCCGCTGACCTCGGCCACCAGGGCGCCGGCCAGTGCGCTGGCCCAGTTGGAATAGGTGGCCAGTTCACCGGGCGGGCGCACCAGTTCGGGACGCACCCGGTCGAGATATTCATTCAGGGGGCGGAGGTTTTCCACCTCCCGTTCCAGCAAATGCCCCAGGGCCGAGTCCTCGAAGCCGGCGTTGTGGCTCATCAGGTGATGGATGCGGATGGGCTCGCCGTCCAGGCCCGGGGGAAGCTGCAGTGTGTCGGGAAGGTGATCATTGGCCGGGTCATCCAGTGAAATCAGCCCCCTTTCGTCCAATTGCATCAGGGCGACCCAGACAAAGGGCTTTGAGATGGAGGCGATCCGGAACAGGGTTTTCTCGGCATCCACCGGGGTGCCATCACCATCCCGTTTGCCGTAGCCCTTGAGCAACTGCACCTCACCTCGATGCACCACGGCTACCGTGGCCCCCGCCAGTCGGTCACTGTCCATGCGTGCCGCGACGATGCCGTCCACGAAGGCTTCCAGGTCCGCCTCCCGGTCCATGGCCATTTCCCCGGCATCTTCATCCACCGGGTCTTCTGGCGGCACCGGGCCCTGGGCGAAGGCCGAAAGCGGCAGGCTCAGACCTAGAATCAACAGAACAATACGCAGGGACATGACAGACTTGACTCCTTGGGCCGCTGGACGAGGGGGAGATTCAGCAACTACCGGAAACCACCGTCTGATTGCGGCCGTTGCGCTTGGCCTCGTACAAGGCCTTGTCGGCACGCGCAAGAATGGCCTCAATGCTGTCGCCAGGCTGGCAGGCCGCAACGCCCAGGCTCAGAGTAATATGGATTTGCTGATCGTCCAGTTCAAAGGGTTCCCGTTCGAAGGCCTGTCTTAGCTTCTCCGCCACCTGATAGGCCTCTTCCATGCTGGTTTCCGGCAGTACCACCAGAAACTCTTCCCCGCCCCATCGTGCGGCAGTGTCTGTGATCCGGATATTGTCCTGAATATACGTAGCCAGGGTCTTGAGGATTTCGTCGCCGGCCAGGTGGCCATGGTTGTCATTGACGTTCTTGAAGCGGTCCAGGTCAATGAATATCACGGAAAAGTGGCGCTGATAGCGCTTGGCCCGCACGAATTCCTGTTCCAATACCTCGTCTATTCGTACCCGGTTGAACATGCCGGTGAGCCGGTCACGGACCACCATTTGTTCCAGCCGTCGATAAGACTCGGTCAATGACTGGGTTCGGTCGT
>NZ_SLKM01000255.1:0-15091 GCF_007134575.1 Natronospira sp. | reverse complement strand
TGGAAGCCTTCTTCTTGGAAGCCTTCTTCTTGGAAGCCTTCTTCTTGGAAGCCTTCTTCTTGGAAGCCTTCTTCTTGGAAGCCTTCTTCTTGGAAGCCTTCTTCTTGGAAGCCTTCTTCTTCGTGGCCTTCCTGCGTACGGCCTTCTTCCTGGTGGCCTTCTTGCGGGTAGCCTTCTTGCGAGTGGTGGCCCGGGTTGCCGTCTTCTTGCGACGGGTCGCGGTGCGTTTCTTTCGCGTGGTCTTCTTGCGAGTTGCCATGTCTTACCTCCGAGAGAAGATTACTCGCCACTGAGTATATACGAGACTTGACAGATTTCCAGGAATGAGTGCAAAGCGATTGTCACAATGATTTGCAGTAACATGCAATCCCCCCGTGTGGGGGGGTAGGTAATTACTCTCTACCCATCTTCACGATTCGATCCCACTCCTTTTTGCTAACCGGTGTGATCGAGAGCCGGTTACCGCGCTGCAGAATCCTCATATCGGCGAGTTGTGGCTGTTTCTTGAGCTCGGCGAGAGGGATGTAATGGGGGAATTTCTCCACGAATCGCACATCAACCATGAACCAGCGGGGATTATCCGGGTCGCTCTTCGGATCGAAGTGGGGATCCTCGGGATCGAAGGCGGTGTGATCCGGGTAACCTTCGCGGACGATTTCCATGATGCCCGCGATGCCCGGCGGCTTGGTGTTGGAGTGGTAGAACAGTGCGAGATCGCCTTTCTTCATCTGGTCCCGCATCATGTTTCTGACCTGATAGTTGCGACAGCCGTCCCAATGGGCGGTCTTTTTCGGTGAACCGGCAAGGTCGTCGATACTGAATTCATCCGGTTCGGATTTCATCAACCAGTATTGCATCCAGGTGTCTCCTTTTTTGACATTATTGCTTTGTGGCGGCTTCGACTTGGCAAAAATCCTGCCAACCCGTTTCGGTAATCACGGCATCCAGCGGTATGTCCCAGGCCTGTTTGGGTAACTTGGTCTGCTGCTGGAATGCCCAGGCTGTGCCGACCAATCTTGGCCCGGGCCAGTGTTCCCTTAAAAGGCGAAAGGCAAAACTGCGATCATAGAATCCCGCACCCATGCCCACTCGATTGCCTTCGTGATCGAAGGCGACCAGGGGGGTCAGAACCAGGTCAATGCCATGAACCAAGCATTCTCCCGCTTCAGGCGGTGGTTCGGGGATGCCGAAACGATTGCTGATCAAGGTCTGCCCCGGCTGCCAGCGGCGAAATACGAGTCGGTTCTCATGGGGGAGTACGACCGGCAGAAAGCATTGCTTTCCCCGTTCCGCAGCAGCCTGGAGCACCGGTCGCAGGTCCGGTTCGCCACCGAATGGGATATAGGCGGCCACGGTGTGGCTGCGAAGAAAGCAGGAAGAGCCGAGGAGGTGGCGACACAGGCGATGATTCATTATCGCCCGCTGTGCCTGTGGTAGTTGTCGGCGCCGTGTTTTTAGTTCTCGGCGCAGGGAGCGCACTGAAGCCATGCAGGTGGTCCCTTGAAGAGGGGGCACCTCCCACCTGTGCCGTCACGGACCATCGCCCTTGAACCGATGGTTCAAGTGGGGCCTTCCGCTGTGCCTTAGGCTTTCCGCTCGGTGGCGGACATGCTCACTGGCACCGCAGGTGCAGCCCTTGGGTATTGCTTAAGGCTCGAGGGGTAACCCGGCCCGTGTCGTACACCGCAGGAGATGCCAAACTCTTGGACGCCCTTTGAGCGTCTCCGGTTCCATTATGGAGCCTAAGAGGGGTGTTTCCAAGGGGGCGTTGCCTGGCGACAGGCGTTGTCAGTGATTCAATCGTCGCCGGCAGTCGGGGTTGCAGGACTGTCAGATTTGCCCAGGCGGGCATCCAGCTTGCTGTGCAGACGGCGGATCCGGTCGACAGCCGTTTCCGTTGCCTCACGCCCCTTGTCCTGATTGCGGAGCAGGTCATTCGCCATGTTGAGCGCGGCCATCACGGCAATTCTGTCGAGCCCCACGATACGGCCACTATCGCGGATTTCCCGCATCATGCGATCCAGGTAATCCGCGGCCTGAAGAAGCGCAACCCGCTCTTCCTCGCGACAGGCGAATTGATACTCCTTCCCGAGGATCTTGACGCTGACCTGGGTGGTCTCACTCATGGGCCGGGCAAGCCACCAGGGCTCAGGCCTGTTCGAGGGATTTAAGGCGGGTAATCATGGCCTCCACACGAGTGCGGGCCACTTCGTTTTTCTGGAGCAGGCTCGCCCGTTCAGTGACCAGGGAGCCCTGCCGATCCCGCAGGGAATCATTTTCATCCTGCAGACGATCAACAAGGCCAAGGAGTTCTTCCACGCGGCTTTCCAGACGCGCCAACTCAAGCTCAAGCTGTTCTCGTGTGGACTTTTCGCTCATGCGCTCAACTATAGGCCGCGCCGCGCCAAGAATCAACGCCGGAAGCCCGGTCTGTTAGACTCTGGACCAGAGTCGATGCATTCCCTGCGCGGAGAATACGGTGAATTTGCCCGAATACAGCAAGGTTTCCACCGCCTTCAGGCAGGCTCAGGCCTTGTCGGAGCCGGCAGAGAGTCACGGCACCCTTTGCGGCCTGCTGGCTGCTGCTCCGGAGGCGGATTGGCAGGAGCAGTGGCTTCGTCTGAGTCTCAACTCGGAAGGGCAAGGCGCTGTATCGCTGCCGGCATCGGTCCGTCCGGTCCTGGATGCGCTCTATGACGCGACCCAGGCTGAAATGGTGGACTTGCAGATGCGGTTCGAGCCCTTGCTGCCAGACGATGACCATGGCATTGCCGAGCGTGCGCGTTGCCTGGGCTTGTGGTGTCAGGGCTTTCTGTTTGGTTTCAGCACGGCAAGGCCAGGCAGTCACGAGGGCCTGCCGCCGCAGGTGCGGGAAGTTCTGGATGACCTGGGGCGTCTGGCCCAGGTGGAGCCGCCGCAAGGCGAGGGAAGTGATGAGGACGAAGCCGCACTGCTCGAAATCGTCGAATATATCCGGGTTGCCGCTCAGCTCGTTCATGATGAGCTGAAACTCAAACAGGGGCAGCCACCCACCGATACACGACACTGAATACCCATGCAGCGGGAATTCCGGAAACGTCGCCAGCAACTCATGCGCACCATGGGGCCAGGGGCGGCCGCCATATTGCCGGCGGCGTCGGCGCTTTATCGCAGCCGTGATATCCCCCATCCCTATCGTCAGGACAGTGATTTCTGGTATCTCACCGGCTTTCCCGAGCCGGAAGCGGTCATGGTGCTCGTGCCCGGACGCGTGCAGGCGGAATATATTCTGTTCTGTCGCGAACGGGATCCCGAGGGAGAAGCCTGGGAAGGGGAACGCGCCGGACCGGATGGGGCCTGTGAGCGTTATGGGGCTGATGATGCCTTTCCCATTGCCGACCTGGACGAGATTCTGCCCGGCCTGCTGGAAGGTCGAGAACGAATTTTCTATCCAATGGGACGCCAGCCGGATTTTGATCGCCGGGTGACGGCATGGGTCAAGCATCTCAAGGAACGGGGCGAGGGTGGCAATGAGGCCCATGAGATCGTGGCCCTGGACCATGTCTTGCAGGACATGCGTGCCTACAAGAGTGCGGCGGAGCTGCGTTGCATCCGCCAGGCGGTGGATATCAGCGTGGAGGCTCACCTCCGGGCCATGCGCTACTGTCGCCCGGGACAATGGGAATATTCGGTTGCGGCCGAGATTCTGCATGAATTTCAGGCCCGGGGCCTTGAGCCTGCCTATCCCTGTATCGTGGCCGGTGGCGGCAACGCCTGTGTACTGCATTACACCGCCAACAATCAGCGGCTTCGCGATGGCGATATGCTCTTGATCGATGCCGGCTGCGAGTACCGGATGTACGCGGCCGATGTGAGCGGAAGTTTTCCCGCCAATGGCCGTTTCAATCGCGAACAGCAGGCCCTTTACGAACTGGTTCTCGCGGCTCGGGATGCGGCCTTCACGCGCTTGTATCCCGGCGCCAGCTGGAATGATTCCCACCTCGCTGTTGTGGAAACCCTGACTCAGGGGCTGGTGGATCTGGGTATCCTGTCGGGGCCTGTTGAACAGCAGCTGGCCGAGGGTGCCTATCGACCCTTCTTTCGTCATCGCACGGGCCACTGGCTGGGCCTGGATGTTCATGATGTGGGTGAATATCGGATTGACGGTCAGTGGCGGGAGCTTGAGACGGGCATGGTTCTGAGCGTGGAGCCGGGCCTGTGTATTCCCGCGGGTACACCGGGTGTGGACGAGCGGTGGTGGGGCATGGGCATTCGTATCGAGGATGATCTGGTGATCACGGCTGATGGTCATGACTGTCTCTCCAGTGGCATGCCCCGGACCGTGAGCGAGATTGAGTCGTTCATGGCGGGGAGTCATGCAGCATGAGCCCGTCCCGAGCCAGCCATGATGTGCTCATCGCCGGTGGCGGCATGGTGGGCGCGACGCTCGCCCTGGCCCTGGGACGTCTGGGCTGGCGTGTTGCGCTGGTTGAGCCGGCTGGCTTCAGTGGCCAGGACAGCCCCAGTTTTGACGAGCGGGCCACCGCCCTTTCCTGGTCCTCCCGCCAACTCTTCTCCACCCTTGGTCTCTGGGATGCCATGGCTGCTGACAGCGCCGCGATTGAGCATATCCATGTCTCGGAGCAGGGTCGTTTTGGGCGGAGTCGTCTGCATGCCGGGGATCTGGATGTGGATGCCCTGGGCCATGTGGTTCCCAATCGCGCCATTGGCAGGGAGTTGCTTGCCGCTTTGGCTGATGAAGCCCTTGTCGAGACCGTCACAGCAGGCGCCACCGGCGAGCTGGAACAGGATGACGATGGTGTGAGCCTTGTGTTGGATGGCGGCGATAGCCTGCGCGGCCGACTTCTGGTGATTGCCGATGGTGCCCGCTCGCGATTGCGGCAGTCCCTGGGCATGCCCGTTCATAGCGTTGAGTTCCCCCATTCCGGCCTGGTGGCCAATGTTTCGGTTGAACGGGACAGTGGTGGTTGGGCCTATGAGCGATTCACAAGCGATGGTCCCCTGGCCATGTTGCCCTTGCCGGCGGATCAGAGCGGCCGACCACGCATGAATCTGGTCATGAGCGTGGCCCATGATCAGGTCGAGCCTGTCCGTTCCATGACGGACGCGGAATTACTGGCTCGAATCCAGCGGTCCTTTGGCTATCACCTGGGCCGACTGCTGTCTGTCGGGGAGCGGGCGATTTATCCTCTCAATCAGGTCGGGGCACGTCAGTTGCTGGCCGGTCGCTGCCTCCTGGCGGGCAATGCCGCCATGGCCCTGCATCCGGTTGCCGGACAGGGATTCAATCTCGCCCTGCGGGGTGTGGCGGATCTGGCCGAGCAATTGTCATTGCTCGACCCGAATCGGGATGATCCCGCCCAGCCCGACAGGCTTGCAGCGCTGGAACGCCGTCGCCTTGAAGATATTCGTCGAACCGCGATGATGACTCGACTGCTGGTGGAGGGGTTCACCCTGCAGGGGCCGGGGCTGGCCAAGCTGCGCAGTCTCTTGCTGGGAGTGTTTGACCGGACGCCCCTGGCCAGCCGCCGTTTTGCCCGGCTCGGCATGGGACGGGTCAGTGGCCTGCCTGGACCGAGTCGCGGCATACCGTTGGCGGGCCCATCCGACAAGGGAAGCCCCTGATCATTCCAACCCGTATCGTCCCGAGGCTGGTATCCTGATTGAAGGCCGGGCAGCCACCATGGGTCCGGGACAGCAGTGTGGGGAGTCATGGAGCTTACCAACCAGGTCATACTTTTCATTGGTCTGATCTTTCTGGTCAGCATTCTGGCCAGCGTGCTCTCCGCACGCCTGGGCGCCCCGATGCTGCTGGTCTTCCTCGTCATCGGCATGATTCTCGGCGAGGAAGGCATCGGAATTCGCTTCGATGATATCCAGACGGCCCATCTCATTGGCAGTCTGGCCCTGGCCATCATCCTCTTCGATGGCGGCTTGCGGACCTCCACGTCCAGTTTCCGCGTTGGTCTGAAACCGGCCGTTTCCCTGGCCAGCCTGGGGGTATTGCTCACCGCCGCCATTACCGGCCTGTTCGCGGCCTGGCTGCTGGATATCCACTGGATTTACGGCCTGCTTCTGGGTGCCATCGTGGGCTCCACGGATGCCGCTGCCGTGTTTTCACTGCTCCATACGTCCCGGCTTGAATTGAAGCAGCGGGTTGCCGCGACGCTGGAGATCGAGTCAGGCAGCAATGACCCCATGGCCATTTTCCTGACCCTGGCCATGGTGGAGCTGATTCTGGCCGGACAGCGCCATCTGGACGGGACACTGGCGGTGGAGTTCGTTCGTCAGATGGGCCTGGGGGCGGTTATCGGTCTTGGCGGTGCCTGGGTCGCCGCCAGAGGGATCAATGCCCTTCCTTTGACGCCGGGTCTCTATCCCCTGCTGGCAATGGCCGCCGGGCTGCTCATATTTGGTATTACTGCAGCCGCTGGCGGCAGTGGTTTTCTGGCGGTATATCTTGCCGGTCTGGTTCTCGGCAATGCCCGGGTGCAATCGGTGCAGAATATTCGCCGATTCCACGATGGCATGGCCTGGATCAGTCAGATCGTCATGTTCCTGATGCTTGGCCTGCTGGTAACCCCCAGCGAACTGATTCCCGTGGGTCCCCATGCGCTTCTGATTGCCCTGGTTCTGATATTCGTGGCCCGGCCGCTGGCGGTGCTGGTCAGCCTGCTTCCGTTCCAGATTCCATTCAAGGAGCAGGCCTTTATCGGCTGGGTGGGTCTGCGCGGCGCGGTGCCCATAATCCTTGCGATTTTCCCCCTCCTGGCCGGCATCCCCGAGGCCCACACCTTCTTCAATGTTGCCTTCTTCGTGGTCCTGATCTCACTGATCGTCCAGGGTTGGAGTCTGGTGCCGGCAGCCAGGCTGCTGGGTGTGCAGATACCGGCGAGCAGTCATCTGGTCCAGCGCCTGGAGCTTGATTTGCCCGGGCAGCCGGATTACGAAATGGTGGGCTATCAGGTGGATGTGGACAGCTCGGCTTGCGGGCGCAACCCCGACGCCCTGGTTCTTCCCGAGGGGGTGAAGACAGTACTTGTGATCAGGAATGGCCGACTCCATGCACCTGCCGAGATCAATGCCCTGGAGTCTGATGATGCGGTCTATCTGGTCACGCCCCTGGCCCATGTGGATCTGCTGGACAGACTGTTCGTCTCTCGGCGGGCACCGCAGTTGCAGGCCGACAAGCGTTTCTACGGGGAATTCACCCTCAACGGTACCGCCCGTATGGCTGATCTGGCTGCCATGTACGGCTTCGTTTCTCCGCCGGATGCCGCGGACTGCAGTGCGGCGGAATTCCTGATTGAACGCTTCGGCAAGCCAGTGGTGGGGGATCGGGTGCGAGTTGGTCCGGTGGAACTGGTGATTCGGGAAATGGACGGGGACCATCCGGATAAGGTCGGCCTCAAGCTGCTTCAGGAGTAGACCGGGGCCGGCGACTTACACTGCCGGCCCCGCTCAGGTCCCTTGCTGGAGTCAGGCGGATTCCACCTGGGCCAGCTTCTTGATTTCCTGCAAGGCAACCGAGACGGTCGCAAAATCGAGGCCGCCCACGTTCTGCATGTCCCGGATGATGCTCATGGCGTGCATGACGCGCTCATCATTTTCCGCACACCAGGCGTCCGCACGCTCATTGGCGGGCAGGTCTTCCTGCAGGGTATCGTCCAGCACAATCCCGGTCAGGTCGCGACGATAACCGTAGAGGTTCTCCCGCAGGGTGCCGCGGGCGACGGATTGCCAGTGGCCTTCGGCGGGCAGATCCTCGATCTCTTCGCGAATCCAGTCCAGATGCAGGTGGCGGCCGATGTCGAAATAGACCTTGGCCGCGGTGGCCATATCCAGGTCCCTGTTGCGGGCCACTTCCACCAGGTCCAGACCCGAGTAGAGATAGTCCGCAGCCGCCACGTTCCTTGCCAGGGGCTCGGGCACGCCCATGTCCACCAGTTGCTGGATGTTCTGGCCCAGACGACGGATCTCGCTCTCGGGCAGCAGCTCCATCAGAGTGTCACGTAATTCGGCAATGCCGGGCGCGAAGTAGTCCACCCGCTCGGCAATATCAAGCCGGCGTTCGGGACGATTCAGAAGCCAGCGGGTGGCATTGCGCAGCAGGCGTCCCAGTTGCACCATCATGGAGACCTGGACGCTTGCAGGTACCTTGTTATCCAGCGCTTCGATGCCTTCCCAGAGCTCGCGGACCGCATAGGCTTCCCGGGCAATGGTGTAGGCCCGGGCCACGGAGGCATGGTCCGCGCCAGTATCATCCCGCATGCGTTGCGAGAAGCTCGGCCCCATGCGGTTCACCATGCTGTTGGTGATACTTGTGGCAATGATTTCCCGACGCAGGCGATGCTGTTCCATCTGCGCCTGATAGCGGTCCCGCAGGGGGCTGGGGAAGTAGTTGATCAGCTCCCCTGACAGATAGGCATCTTCCGGGACATCCGAAGCCAGCAGATCAGCGTAGATATCATTCTTGGCGTAGGCCAGGAGAATGGAGAGCTCGGGGCGTGTCAGGCCCTTACCCGACTTGCGCAGCAGGCCGATTCCTTCATCATCGGGCAGATATTCCAGCGAACGGTTCAGGTCCCCTCTGCGCTCCAGTATCCGGAGCAGGTGGACATGTTCGTTGAGTCGGCTGGCAGCCTGTGCCTCGGTAAAGGACAGGGCCTGGGTCTGCAGGTAATTATCCCGAAGCACTTGATGGGATACCTCTGCCGTCATGTCCATGAAAAGCTTGTCACGCTGCTTGCGCTTGAGGCCACCTTCGGCCATGACCATGCTGAGCAGGATCTTGATGTTCACTTCGCGGTCGGAGCAGTCGACACCGCCCGAGTTGTCGATGAAGTCGGTATTGATCCGGCCGCCCCGCTGGGCGTATTCGATTCGGCCCAGTTGGGTCAGCCCCAGGTTACCGCCTTCACCGACCACACGGCAGCGCAATGCCGAGCCATTGACACGGACACCATCATTGGCGCGATCACCTACATCGGCGTGGCTTTCATCGACGGACTTAACATAGGTGCCGATGCCGCCGTTCCAGATCAGGTCCACCGGTGCCTTGAGAATGGCACGGATCAATTCCTGAGGCGTCATGCGGGATTCTTCCACATCCAGCATTTCCCGGACTTCCCTGGAAAGGGTGATGCTTTTGGCGCTGCGAGAATAAATACCGCCGCCCTTGGAAATCAGGCTCTTGTCGTAGTCGTCCCAGGTAGAACGAGGCAGCTTGAACAGTCGATCCCGTTCCTGGAAGCTCGCCGCCGGGTCCGGGTCGGGATCCAGGAAGATATGCATGTGGTTAAAGGCCGCCTTGAGTTTGATATGGCGGGAGAGGAGCATGCCATTGCCGAAGACATCCCCGCCCATATCGCCAATACCGACTACGGAGAAGTCCTGGTTCTGGCAGTCGATGCCCATCTCGCGGAAGTGACGCTTGACTGACTCCCAGGCGCCCTTTGCGGTGATGCCCATCTTCTTGTGGTCATAGCCCACGGAGCCGCCGGAGGCGAAGGCGTCCCCAAGCCAGAAGTCGTATTCGGCGGCTACCTGGTTGGCCAGGTCCGAGAATGTGGCTGTGCCCTTGTCCGCTGCCACCACCAGGTAGGGGTCGTCGTCGTCATGGCGCACACAGTTCCGGGGCGGGATGACTTCACCATCCTTGAGATTGTCGGTGATATCAAGCAGGCCCCGGATGAAATCCTTATAGCAGGACTCCACTTCCGCCATCATGCTCGCCCGATCCGCCTTGCGGGGCGGTTGCTTGACCACGAAGCCACCCTTGGCCCCCATGGGCACGATCAACGTGTTCTTGACCTGCTGGGCCTTCATCAGGCCAAGTACTTCGGTTCGGAAGTCTTCCCGTCGGTCGGACCAGCGCAGGCCCCCTCGGGCCACCTTGCCGCCCCGCAGGTGCACACCTTCCACCCGCGGCGAGTAGAGGAAGATTTCGTAAGCCGGCCGGGGCAGAGGCAATTCGGGTACCTTGGCCGGATCGAACTTGAAGGAGGTATAGCTTTTCCAGTTACCGTCGCTGCCGGTCTGGTAGAAATTCGTTCGCAAGGTGGCGCGGATGACGCCCAGATAGGCCCGCAGGATGCGGTCGGCATCGAGGCTGGCCACCGCCTCCAGGGACTGACTGATTTCCTGGCAGAGATCATGGTAACGCTGATCCCGTGCTTCGCTTTCCTGGGGATCAAAGGCAATCTCGAACAGGCGCGCCAGTTTACCGGCCAATTCGCTGTTCTCAACCAGGGTGTCTTCCATATAGGTCTGACTGAAGGGCAGCCCGGTCTGGCTCAGATACTTGCAATAGGCCCGGAGGATGGTGACCTGGCGCCAGTCCAGTCCAGCGCTGAGGATCAGGCGATTGAAGCCGTCATTCTCGGTCCCGTCCTGCCAGGTCTGCTCGAATGCTTGCTGGAACTTGTCTCTGACGGCCTCCAGGTCGATGCCTTCCCCGCTGGCCAGGATCATCTCAACGTCCTGAATCCAGACAATGGAGAGATCGCCCATTTCCACTTCATAGGGGCGCTCGGAGATGACCTTGAGACCCATGTTTTCCAGCATTGGCAGGATGTCGGAAATGGGGATGGGCTGTTCCCGACGGAAAATCTTGAATCGCAACAGGTTCTTGAGATGGCTATCCGGCTGATAAAGACTCATGCGGATGCTGTCGTCATCTCTCAGCCGGTCCATTTTGACGATGTCGTAGGCCGCGGCGGCAGGTTTCACATCCTCACGGTAGGCAGCGGGGAAGCAGTTGGCGTAGCGGTGATGCAATTTCAGGCCATGTTCTTCGCCCAGGCGCTCCACCAGCACATCCCGCAGGTGGTCCTGCCAGGAGCGGACCACATCCTCGATTCGAGCCTCGATATCGGCAATGTTGAATTCCGGCGCCGTCCACGGTTCGGTACGAACGATGATGTGGGCACGGGCCAGGATGGATTCGTCGATCTCCACCGTGGATTCGGTGCTCAGGCCATTGAGTTCGGACTTGAGGATGGCCTGGATGTTTTCCCGAACCTGGGTGTTGTAGCGTTCCCGGGGCACATAGGCCAGGCAGGAATAGAAGCGACCGAAGGCATCACGCCGGATGAAGAGCTTGACCCGCTGCCGCTCCTGCAGCTGGACGATGCCGGTGCTGATCTCATAAAGCTCATCCACGGAGCTTTGAAACAGCTCGTCCCGCGGATAGGTCTCCAGAATGTGAAGCAGGGCCTTGCCCGCATGGCTTGCGTCGGGCAGGCGCGCCTTCTTGATCACTGCCTCCACTTTCTTGCGCAGAATGGGGATATCCCTGGGGCTGCGGCTGTAGGCGGAGGAAGTGAACAGGCCGAGAAAGCGTCGCTCGCCGGTGACATTGCCGTCTTCGTCAAACGTCTTGATACCGACATAATCCAGATAACTGGGTCGATGCACGGTGGCAAAGGAATTGGCCTTGGTAATCACCAGTAGCTCGGACGACCTGGCCTTTTCACCCACCTCATCAGGCAACAGCCTGCGCGGGCTCTCGGAGGGACGGTTTCTCAGAATCCCCAAGCCGGTCTTGTCCTTCGGCTCCAGGGCCAGGTGATCGCCATCTTCAACCAGCTTGTATTCCCGGTACCCCAGAAAGGTGAAATGATTGGACTCCATCCAATCCAGGAAGCTGATGATCTCGCGAATATTGCTGCTGGTTTGCGGCGGTTCGGTTTCCAGCTGGACGCGAATTTCATTGGCCTTCTGGCGCATCTTCGACCAGTCCTGAACCGATAGCCGGACATCATCCAGCACCCGGAGCAGTTCTTCGCGAAGGCCGTTCAGGCGTTCCTCATCGGTCTCCCGGTCGATCTCGATCTGCTGCCAGGATTCCACCAGGGTCTTGTCGCCCATGTCATCACCGGGCTCGCCGCTGGCACGCAGGCGTCCCTTGGGGGTGCGGTCGACCTGGATCAGGGGGTGCACCGTCAGGTGGATGGTAAAGCCCTGACGATTGAGGGCCATGGAGAGGGAGTCCACCAGAAAGGGCATGTCATCGGTAATGATCTCCACGACCGTATGCTGCGATTCCCAGCCATCCCGACTGCTGTCCGGGTTATATACCCGAACTGCCGGCTCTCCCGGCTTGCGGTCGCGCCCGAAGCGCCGGTGAGCCAGTGCGGCGCCGGCCAGATCCTTCGGCTCCCGGTCGGACAGATCCTCCTGGGCCACGGCATTGAAGTAATGCCGAATGAAGCCCTCATACTGCTCGTTGTAGCGCTCACCCAGACTGTCCTGGGCAGCGGAGAGAATTTGCTTGATTCGGGTGCGCTTGGTGGTGGTCTTCTTTGCCGCCATCGACGGATCCTTAACTGGCCGAGTGAGAACAGAGGATGAGCGCCCGGTGTTAAAACAAAACAGCGCCCGACCCAGAGAGGGCGGGCGGTGGGGAAAACCGGGCGTATACCCGGATTCTAACGGGTTTGGGCCACTTAATGTATGGGTTTTGGGGGAATTTCGGGGAAATTCAAACGCTGGGCCAGGAGTGAGGGGTGAGGGGTGAGGGGGTGGCACCAAGTTCCTGCCCCTGACCCCTGACCCCTGACCCCCCAAAAAAACCCCGGCAGGCCGAAGGCCTCCGGGGCTTTGTCACTGACAACGACTGTCAGCCGTCGATCAGAACGGCTTCTGCAGGTCGTCGATGACCGCCTTGAGGAAGCGACAGGCTTCGCCGCCGGTGAGACAGCGGTGGTCGAAGGTGACCGACAGGGGAATGCGCTTGTGGCATTCCATGCCGCCCATGACCGCTACCACGTCGTGGCGAATGCCGCCGGTGCCGAGAATGGCCACCTGGGGCGGGACCACCACCGGGGTGGCATAGCGGCCGGCCATCATGCCGAAGTTCGACAGGGTGATGGTCGGATCCTTCATGTCTTCCGGGGCCACGCTGCGATCCCGGGTGGCCTGCTTGACGGCATTGAGCTTCTGGCGAAGCCCGGCGGCATCGGACTGGTCCACCTGACGCAGTACCGGCACGATGAGACCGTCCGGGGTATCCACGGCCATGGCCACATCCACGTTCTCGTGCAGGATGCGCTCCCGCTTCTCGCCGTCATACCAGGCATTCATGCCGGGTTCGGCCCGCACGCCGGCCACCAGGGCACGGATGATGCGGCCGGTGATGTCCTGTCCGGGCTGCCAATAGTGAATGTCGGCATCGTCGAACAGGGTGCAGGCGGCCACCTGGTCGCGGGAGGCGGACATGCTCATGTGCATGGCACGGCGCGGGCCACGAATGGGCTGCGGCACGCCGTATTCCACATCGTCCCGCGGCGGGGCCATGGGCGTTTCCATGCCACCGGCAAAACCCATGGCCGGTGCCGGGGTGTCGGCGGCCGGGCGACGGGCACCGCCGGAGGCGGCGGCCTTTTCCACGTCGGCCGCGGTGACCTGGCCCTTGTTGCCGCTCGGGGTGACCCGGCTGAGGTCCACATCCAGCTCTTTCGCCAGACGGCGCACGGCGGGCAGGGCCTTGACCTTGCCGGTGCCGCTGGGCTTGCGCCGCTTCTTGCGCACGATGGCGGTTTCGGTGAGTTCCTCGTCGGAGGTGGTCATCTTGCCCACCACGCTGCCGGCGTCTTCACGCTCGCCATCGTCCTTGGCGGGTTCTTCCTCGGCCGGTGCGTCGTCACCACCCTCGGCGCTGCCGAAGGTCACCAGGGGCTTGCCCACTTCCACCACATCGCCGTTGTTGGCGTGCAGCTTGCCGATGACACCGTTTTCGGGGGAGGGCACATCCACCACGGCCTTGGCGGTTTCCACCGCCACCAGGGGATCATCCACCTTCACTTCATCGCCTTCGGCGACTTTCCATTCGACGATCTCGGCGTCCTGCAGACCTTCGCCCAGGTCGGGCAGGTTGAAGACCACGCCACCGCCCGCAGCGGCCGTCTTCTTCTTGGCCGGCTTGGCTTCCGCCGGCTTCTCGGTCTTGGCTTCGGCAGGTGCGGGCTCGGCCTCGCCGCTGTCCGGCTCGCCGTCGAAATCCACCAGGGGCTTGCCCACTTCCACCACATCACCGTTGTTGGCATAGAGCTTGGTGATGGTGCCGCTCTCGGGGGAGGGCACGTCGACCACGGCCTTGGCGGTTTCCACCGCCAGCAGGGGATCATCCACATTGACCGTGTCGCCGACCTTGACCTTCCATTCGACGATCTCGGCATCCTGCAGGCCTTCGCCCAGGTCCGGGAGATTGAATGTCTTCATGGCCTTAGTCCTCCATAGTCCGCTGCACGGCGTCCTTGATGCGGGCCACCGACGGCAGGTACTGCTTTTCCAGCTTGAACAGCGGCATGGTCACGTCATAACCGGTGACACGCTGGACCGGGGCCTTGAGGTCATAGATACCCTTCTCGGCCAGGTTGGCGGCAATCTCGGCGCCCACGCCTACATTGCGCGGGGCCTCATGAACGATCACTGCGCGCCCGGTCCTTTCCACGGATTCCAGGATGGTATCCATGTCCAGCGGGGAAATGGTGGCCACATCGATGACTTCGCAGCTGATGCCCTCGGCTTCCAGCTCCTTGGCGGCCTGCAGGGTTTCGTGCATGGCCGGTGCCCAGGAGATCAGGGTCACGTCGCTGCCTTCCTTGAGCACGAAGCAGACATCCAGGGGCAGGGCCTCGCCGTTGTCTTCCACTTCCTGCTTCACCATCCGGTAGAGGCGGTTCGGTTCGAAGAAGATCACCGGATCGGGGCAGCGGATGGCCGCCAGCAGCAGGCCGTAGGCACGCTGCGGGGACGACGGAATCACGGTACGAAGGCCCGGGATGTGGGCGAACAGCGCCTCGGTGCTTTCCGAGTGATGCTCGGGGGCGTGAATGCCGCCGCCGAAGGGGGCACGGATCACCAGCGGGCAGCTCATGCGGCCCCGGGTCCGGTTCCGCAGGCGGGCGGCATGGGACAGGATCTGGTCGAAGGCGGGGTAGATGAAGCCCGAGAACTGGATTTCACCCACCGGGCGCAGGCCCTGGGCGGCCATGCCCACGCCCATGCCGGCAATCATGGATTCCGCCAGCGGGGTATCCACGACCCGGTTCTCGCCAAAGCGTTCCTGCAGGCCGGCCGTGGCCCG